>JBCFBG010000010.1:17789-31024 GCA_038562515.1 Anaerolineaceae bacterium | reverse complement strand
TGCCCGCTCCTGAAAATTTCGCTGGCATTGAACCAACCAAATGGGGTCAGCCATTTCAGCCATTCCATTTTTTGGTTCATCCCGGCGAATATACTTAAGAAATACAAGCCAAGTATCGCTCCAATTGCTACTGATCCAACTTTGCGTGGACTTTTCGAAATGCAGCCCAGCATCAGACCAAAGCTTAAAAAGACCATTTCCAACAGGAACATCGCCAGCATTTCGAGCCTCAAAAAGTTAAAAAAACCTTGCTCTGGCTGGTAGCCTCTGACGGAATAAACAGAAATTAACCACGTGAACACGACAAAAAGGGTGCAATTTGTCAGGGCGGCCAGCAGTTTTGAAGTCACAATTTTTCGCCTTGATACCGGCAGCACCAAGGTGAACTCAACTGTGCGATCGCGCTCTTCTTTACTGATGACCTCACTGCCCCACATCGCGGCTGCCATGGCACCAATGATGGTGAAATAGGTAAACATCACTCCGAAGAAACCATCCACAGTGGTCAGGTTGAATGCCCGCATACCCAATGCATCCAACAGTTGTGGAGGCATGGTGTCTAAAATTGCCAGGCTTTCGGGGTTGCTTTCAAATGCCGAAAACTTTGCCACTGCTACAATGATCAGCAATGCCATCACCACTGTCCAGATCACCAAGGATTTAATATTAGTTTTCAACTCACGCAAATACATTCTCATCCCGGTCTCCTAATTTGGCGAAGCGATGTCACGCCGCTGATAAAGCCAGAAACTGAGCCCGATCGCCGCCAAAACTACAGCCAGGTCAACCAGGATAAGCCTCGCATCCAATCCGTTTCCAATGATATTGCCTGGGTCAAAATGCTTGAAAGGGCTGAGATATTCCAGCTTAACATCCTCAAAGATACCGCTAAAGACGCTCAACATATACGTCCCAAAAGCCAAGCCCAGGCTCCAGGGTGTAACAGTACGTACTTTTCTCAATAAAAGCGAAATAAGCAATCCAATACTGAAGAAGATCAATTGGAAGACCACCACGCTGCCAAGCATCATGAAAATCGTAGCGCGATCATACGCGTTTCCGTTCCTGAAAAACTCAATTGCCGCGAGACTGCACAGCCAAAAGATCAAGTCGGTCAACAAGAGGCTGGAAAAGGCAGCCAGAATTTTACTTGAGAGGATTGTCGAGCGCTTCAGGGGTTTGGTCAGCAAAAAGTCAGCGGTCAAATCAGCTTCCTCTATACTCACAAGCCCTAATCCGTAATTGGCTGCCTGAATTGCCAGGCAAAGTTGGGCAAAAATGAAACAAAAGCCAAAATAACCTTCCAGGGTAGCCAGATCCAGATGCCCCAACCCAAATGCTATTTTCAATTCAGGCGGAAAATTGTCCAAAATCTGGTTCATGGCTGCCATATCTGCTGAAAAACTGGGATACAGCGCCATAAATATGAACAAAAGGCTAAGCAGTGACCCAGCCCAGATCAACACGGATGGAAAAAATCGGCGAACTTCATATCGATAGATGGCGTTGTTCATCCCGCACCTACTCGTAATAATGCATGAAGATCTCTTCCAACGTCGGTTCCTCGATACTTAAATCTTCGAGGTTTAGGCTTCCAAGTCTTCCTAAAACCGAGTTGATATCACCTGAATAGAAAAACTCGGTCCAATCGCCTTCCATGTGTAAATTGGACATGCCCGGAAGAGCCAGATCGAACTCAGGCCGCTCGCTGATAAAGCGGATTTTCTTGTAGTTGTTCTTCTGAAGGGTGCGAATATCAGATACTTCCACCATCCTGCCTTCACGAATAATCCCCACCCGGTCACAAACGCGCTGCACCTCACCCAAAAAGTGCGATGAGAAGAAGACCGTGACACCTTTTTTGTTCTCTTCCCGGATAAGGTCAAAGAACTTACGCTGCATTAGTGGGTCCAACCCGCTGGTCGGTTCATCCAGGAACAAAAGCGGAGGATTGTGCAGCAAACCCTGCACAATGCCGACCTTTTTCTTATTACCATAAGAAAGGTCACGGATCTTGCGGTTCACCTCCAGTTCCATCACATCAACCAGGTAAGCGGTGCGTTCGCGGTGATCCCCAGGGTAGAAACTGGCTGAATAATCCAGCAAATCGCGAACCCTCATATCATCATAATAGAATACTTCAGAGGGCAGATAGCCAATGCTCTGGCGAATTTCGGGACCAGCTTTGGTGACGTCTTTTCCAAAGATGGTCGCTTGCCCATTGGTCGGATAGATCAAAGAGAGCAACAAGCGGATTGTTGTCGACTTACCTGCACCATTCGGTCCAATAAAACCAAATATTTCGCCTTCATTCACCGTGAAAGAAAGATTCTCCACGCCTCTTGATTTTCCGTAATATTTCGTTAGGTTTTGCACATCAATGATATTCATGCCAGACTCCCGGATGCCAACTAAATAAGGATAAAAATCTCGCTAATTATACTTCTTTGTATTCCGACAATGACCAGAATTTGTTGATCTCCCGATTGAGCTGATCTCCTCATTCTCTGAGTGCGGAACTGACACCGGCCGTTCCACGATCGTAAAGGTGCGGATACTGCGTCCCTCGTTGTACACTCCGTTTGATACTTGTCACATATTGTCTATAATTCTGAATATGTTTAGCCAGAATAATCTTTCTGTTTCTTTTATATGCTTGTGTCATGGCGGGGTAGCTAACCGCCTGCGCTGAACTTTCTGAGCCAATCCAGCAGCAGCGGTGCTCCCCCGCAACCGGAGTGTATCAGGCTGCTGTTTTTATTTAAATGGCTCAAATATTAACTGGAGATTTACATGACAATTTATCAAAATATTACCCAATTGGTTGGTCGTACGCCTTTGGTTCAAATCAACCGGATCAACCCCTATAAGGACGTTGAAATCGTTGCCAAACTGGAGTTCTTTAATCCCACTCACAGTGTCAAAGATCGAATCGCGGTCAGCATGGTGGATGACGCTGTCGCCAAAGGTATCCTCCATTCTGATAGCATCCTGGTGGAAGCCACCAGTGGTAACACCGGCATCGGACTCGCCAATGTCGCGTCATCCCGGGGTTACAAATCTACGATCATTATGCCCGAATCAGTCAGCACAGAACGAAAGTTGCTCTTGCGTGCACTGGGTGCCGAACTGGTCCTGACCCCCGCAGCCGGTGGTATGGCTGGCGCAATCGAAAAAGCTGAGCAATTGCGCCAACAAGACAGTCGCTATTGGATGGCAGACCAATTTAATAACCCCGCCAATCCCCTGATCCATCGTCAGACAACTGGCCCGGAAATTTGGCGAGACACCGACGGCTGGGTCGATGTCCTGGTGGCAGGCGTGGGCACCGGCGGTACCATCACGGGCGCAGGCGAAGCATTGCGGAAACACAACCCCGCTTTAGAGATTGTCGCGGTCGAACCAAGCGCTTCCCCGGTACTTTCCGGTGGTCAAGCTGGACCGCATCCACTACAGGGCATTGGGGCCGGCTTTATTCCTTCTGTCCTGAAACGGGATCTACTTAATGAGGTCATTCAAGTTAATGCTGAAGACGCTTTTAGGACCACACAGCAACTCGCGGCTCTCGAAGGCATACCTGGAGGCATCTCCTCCGGTGCTGCTGTTTGGGCTGCTCTACAATTGGCAAGCCGACCTCAAAACCATGGCAAGCGAATTGTCGTGATCGTGCCCAGTTTTGCTGAGCGCTATCTTTCCACGCCGCTTTTTGCAAATCTGCGAGAGGAGCTCAATGGAAAAAACTGAATTACCTTCTTCCCTCTGCCCTCCTGGTTCTGACGACACAGCGTCAGACAAAACGGGTTTCTTTGGCATGATAGCCGAGGACCTTCGCGGCGCGCTCGAGCGCGACCCAGCCGCTACCAGCAAATTCAATATTTTCGTGACCTACTCCGGTTTGCATGCTCTCTGGGCTCACCACTTTGAACATTGGCTCTGGAAAATTGGTGCCAAAGGTCTGGCTCGTTTTCTAGCCCAAATTACCCGCTTTTTCACAGGTATCGAAATCCATCCCGGCGCCAGTATCGGTCGCAGAGTCTTTATAGATCATGGGATGGGGGTTGTCATCGGTGAAACATCCATTATCGGTAACAATGTGACAATTTTCCATGGTGTCACACTGGGAGGGACCAGCCTAGAGAAAGTGAAGCGCCACCCCACTCTGGAATCGTGTGTGGTTGTAGGGGCTGGAGCAAAGATTTTAGGGGATATCACTGTAGGAGCTCACAGCCGTGTAGGTGCCAACGCGGTGGTGGTCAAAGATGTTCCACCCCAATCAGTTGTTGTCGGTGTTCCCGGTCAGATCATCCGGCGCAAGCAACAAATGCCTGGCATGGCGGCAGACCTCGATCACACCAGCTTGCCAGATGCCGTCGTGAGCAATATCAAAGAAATAATGGACCGTCTCGCAAACGTCGAGGAGAAATTGCTGATTCATCCTGCACACATCTCTCAGATGCATCTGGACGAACAAGATTTCTGGGAGTACGATAACGGAAGTGAGTACTCCATTTAATCAAAAGAAGTAGTCTCAACATGGCGAGGTGAATATGTCAAAACTAACCCCTAAAGTGATCCTGGAAGGCACCCGCCTGACCTTCAAAACGGAGATCGCCTTTGAGTTAAACGATCATCCTCGTTTCACAGGACCCCGTAAATACCGCTATCATTCACCTTTAATTTCTGCTGAATGGTGCACTTTCACAAATTATCCCTGGGGGCGTGGTTTAATAAATTTTGCCCCCGAAGAGGAAGCTCAGGCAATGGAAACCTACCAGACCTGGGTCCGCCTGTTTGAACTGAACCGCTATTACTCGTGGGTAGTGGACCGTTTTCACATTTCCACGCAACTTGTGCAATGGCTAACCTATGGTAAACACATTGACTTCACCTGGCTGGAAGAACGTTTGCTTCCCCTTAATTTCCGCCTGGTTTTCTGCACCCGCTCACCCGATTCTTTTGCAGCCGCTCGCGAAGAACGGTTGAGGGTCTCTGGGAATCCTAGTCAATATGACAACCTCGACCAGTTCAAACGCGAGCAAGAAGTGTTGGAAGACTTAATCAGTCATTCTCTGCTCCCCGTTTTACGAGTGGATTTGAGTGATAACAATGTTTCCAGGGCTGTCGAAACCATCGTCGATTGGATGGCTGAAACCGGTGGACTGGAAATGCCTGTGTAAAAAGGTTTACCCTCTTACAAATGGGTTGAAGCGCTTTTCGTACCGTACGGTTGTTGCACTCATATGCCCAGATGTGAGCCAATGTGTGTCGATACAAGATGGCGGGTTGGAAGCACACCGCATTCACGCCACACAAGGTTGACCCCCTCCAGGGACTGCCTGCGCCTCGTTTGCGGTAGTGGGGATGAAGGGGGTGGGTCTTTACAATTGGCGTGCATGTAGGGCGAGATTGAGGAGGTTGTGAAGGTGTGATTCTTGATCATCCACCCTCCTCAATCCGCCGATGTGAGCCATTGTGTGTCGATACAAGATGGCGGATTGGAAGCGCACAACGTTCATTCTGCACGATGTCACGACGCCAATCTCGCCCTAGAGCGAGCTCGCGAGTAGCTTATCCTCTGACAAACGGGTTGGAGCGTTTTTCGTGCCAAACCGTGGTTGCCCCCATATGCCCGGGCAACAGCACGGTGTCTTCAGGCAAGCTATAGATCTGCTCACGGATGTTTTTTAGTAACAAATTATGGTTGCTTCCAGCAAAGTCTGTTCGACCTATACTCTCCTTGAATATCGCATCGCCCACCATCGCAATTTTCAACTCAGGACAATAAAAAATGACCGAGCCCGGGTTATGCCCGGAAACATCTCTGACCTCTACGACCTTTTCATCACTTTGCGGGTTTATCGCCAGGTGGGTGCCGTGAACCAAAGGGATGTCAACGCGCGGCACATCATCAACTCTGACTCCAAATAATCCAGCAGAGGGGTTCTGCCTTGCCCAATCAAAACTGGTGGGATGCATGGCAATCGGAACGGGTGGCTCAAAAGCCTCACTGATTGTTTTCACTCCGGCGGTATGGTCAAAATGACCGTGGGTGATCCAAATTTGCCGTAAGTTCCAGCCCTTTTGCTTGAAGAAATCCAATTGAGTTCTGGGTAAAAAACCCGGGTCGATGATCACACAATCTTGTGTGTCCTCATCGATTAAAAAATAGACGTTGTTGCCCATCGGACCTAGGGTTAGGGTCTCATAAGCAAGTTTCATCTTTATTTAAATATCCTCATCAAATTCAGGTAGCGTTCAATCGTCATCACTTCTCTGGGAAGAGATGTCAGGCAGGTCAAGCCGTCCACATCGACAAACACATCGTCTTCGATGCGAACACCGCCCAATCCTGGCACATAAATCCCGGGTTCGACGGTGAAGACCATTCCCTTTTCCAGGATCAATGGGTTACCGCTGAAGATATAAGGCGCTTCATGAGCTTCCATTCCCAGCCCATGCCCGGTCCTATGCGTGAAATACATGCCAAAACCGTTCTGTTCGATTTCTGTGCGTGCAATCGTGTCGATTTCACCTGCCTGCATGCCAGCCCGCCCGCCTGAAATTGCGTAATGATTGGCGTGTTGGACAGTAGCAGCAATCGTTACCATTCGGTTATCTACAAGATCGACAAAGAAACAGCGCGTAATATCAGAATAGTAACCTTCGAACCCCGCTCCCCAATCGAATAAGAGCACATCGCCCGTCTCCAACCTCCGCTCTGAAGGCGAGGCATGCGGATTGGCGCTGTTCGGTCCGGAGGAAACGATTGGCGCGAAGGGCAATTCCTGGTCAGAGCCATGCCGGTAGAGCTGCACCAGCAGTTCAGCGGCAATTTGCTTTTCGGTTTGCCCAACCTGGACGGTTCTTAAGGTTTCCAGTAACGCGTTCTCAGCAATTTCAGCCGCTTTGCGCATCTTTGCCAGCTCTTGTTCATCTTTAACCATACGCAAATAGGCAAATACCGCGCTTCCGTCCACAAATTCGGTCTCAGGTAAGGCTTTTTGGAGCAAATCGAGTTCCATAAAACGCAGTGTGGTTGGCTCTACACCTATGCGCAACGCTTGACCTTCTATCACACCCATCGCCCTGGCAAAGATGCCCTGCCAGGTTGAAGGGTCATCCCCAAAAGCGTGAATTTCGAATTCATCCTTAAACCCATCGACCTTTGCAAGTTCCAGTTCAGGCAAAATGAGCAGCGGCTTATCTTCTTTTCTGAGATAGAGAACTACTGGACGTTCCATCAGGTGAAAACTGAGACCAGTAAGCCAGCGCAGGCTCGCCCCTGGATTCACAACAACGCCATCCAGCCTAAAACGGCCAATCGTCTGACGCAAATATTGCAAGCGATTGTTCATTGAAAATCCTATGCTCTCTTGTGAAGGATTGCTTCCCGAATCACGGCAAAAAGTACAACAAGCACGATTAAACCACCCACAATTAATATACTGTTGGTATTGACCTCAACAGGCAAAGTGGTGATCGGGTAAGCCTGGTTCAGTAGAGCCGTGGCATTCGATTGCTGAGTTTGTAGATAGGTCGCCGTCCGCGCAAGGGCCATGGTTGTGACACTATTGCTGCGATCATTGATCATCACGAACAAAATCAAGGCAACAGCCATCAATCCGAGTACGATAATGCTCCAAATAGTTCCATTCAGTCGATTTATCTTCTGATTATTTTCAGATTCGTGCTTCATTTAATGCTCTCTATAGTGGTTTTGGCAGTCTCTAATGGATCCGCGCCGTCTCTCAAAATCAACAAAGTGGCGTTCCGTAACGCTGGTCCCAAACGGTTGACAATTTCTTCCGGTGGATAAAGCCTGGTTGCCTGGGCAATCTTTTCCAACGACGGTTTGAGGTTTGGCTCTTTCCAGGCTCCTAATGCCGATGGCCGTGCCGGCAACCAACCCAGAGCCTCGCTCCAGCTGGAAAGAAACTCGGTTTCAGTCAATTCCATCAGCAAATTCAAGGCGTGTTCTTGCCTGGTTGGATCAGCGTTACCCAATGCCCATGCCATCGCGGTTCCTAAAGCAAGGTCTGGTTCTGTTAATGCCGGTTTGGGTTGGTTATTGACCGATTCGCCTCGATTTAATATCGTTGCAACCGGTACAATTGCTGTATCCAGGCTGCGGTTCAAGAAAGCATTCCAAACCTGGTCTTCTGTCTGAAAACCGACTGTCAGGTTGCTGATGTGCAGTGCACTCTGGCCTTCTTTAAGAGCAGTCAATGCTTCTAACAGGGGTTCCTCTTCCAAAATTGCGCGTCCTTGCGCATCCATCACTTTTCCGCCTACCGAGATGTACAACATCAGCAAGTATTTCGCCTGCGAGTCATCTGCCGCAAAACCGAAATACCCAAAATTGTCCTTGATTTCCGTCCATTCGTTGGATGGCACCAACAGCGAAGCTTCGTTGTAGACGAGCGTGAGCGGATTAGCAAGCAAGGGGATCCCCAGAACCTGACCATTGACCAGGCTCACCTCTTGCCCAATTGGATACCAGTCGGTGTCATTCATCATTTCTTGCAGGCGGGGATGGGGGTAAATCAGATCTCGTTTTGCAGCCAGCTGCAGGTCGGTTGCGGAAAGAACGATAAGGTCAGGTAATAAAGAATTTGCCGCCAGGTTGGTGGCAGTCAGCGAATCCGTCAGGCTGCCACTGCCAGTCTGTGATTTCACTCTTACAATGATTTCAATCTTGTTCTCACGCGCAAAGTTGTTCAGCTTTTCTTGTAACAGGTAACCAGCCAGGCTCTCCTCGTTGGGGCTTAACTCGGGGGGGAGCCAGATAATCAATTTGTCTACACCTGTCTCAGCAGTTAATGTAGGTTTGGGCTCAGGGGAAATTGGGGTGGGTGTGCCAATAGCATCCACCGGCATTTGCGCGTCTTCAGTGGGTTCGGGGGAATTAACCCAGGGCAGCTCGATTTTAATCGGTAAGCCCTGGCACGATGTAGAAAAAAGCAACACCAACAAAACGGCAAAAAGCCACCCACGAGAAAAAACGCTTTTGTTGAGCCCTAACCTCTTAGTTTTCATAAATTTAATTGTAAAGCATCTCAGAGAGACGGATTTCGTCTAGATCTCGATTCCTTTACTTAATAAACCTGCCAGCAGACTGACACAATTCTGTAAATCATCAACATCCACCATTTCAGAGGGGGAATGAATGTAACGGCAGGGAATAGAGAGGCACCCAGCCGGAACACCGGCACGTGTGCGTTGGATGGCAGCCCCATCGGTCCCGCCAGCTTCCAATACTTCCATCTGGTACGGTAAGCCCTGGGACTTCGCTTCATCAACCATCCAATTGACCACGCGCGGATCAGCAATAAAGGACGAATCACGTACTTTGATTGCCGGACCTTTACCCAATGCAACCTCCATCTTGACGCCCTTGGGCGTGTCACCTGTGCGGGTGACGTCCACCGCAATGCCAACTTCCGGATCAACGCCGTAAGCTGCAGTAGTGGCACCACGTAAACCCACTTCTTCCTGTACGCTGAAAACGAAGTAAATCTCATTGGGGGTTTTCTTTACTGCTTTCAAGGCTTCTATTGCCACGGCAACTGCCGCGCGATCGTCCATCGATTTTGCCACAAGGCGCTTACCCAGGTTCATAAAGGGACGTTCAAAGCCACAAACATCGCCAACGCCTACTTTGCATTCAGATTTGGTGGTAGCACCGGTATCGATAAACAGTTTTTCCAGGCTGGGCTGCTCATCTTTATCTAGTCTCTCCATGCCGATCACACCCTGGGTTCCGTTCATGAACAAAACCCTGCCACCGATACACGTAAATGGACTTACACCACCAATCGTGATGAACCGGGCAAAGCCATTGTCATCAACGTGAGTGACCATCAGACCGATCTCATCCACATGCGAGGAGACCATCACGCGTTTGCCGCCGGCTTTTTTTGTGCCTTTTTTGGCAATCAGGCTGCCTAACGCGTCTGTGTAAATTTCGTCAACGTAATCGCGGATCTCGGCTTCAATTTTCGAGCGGATCAGGTGCTCGGAGCCTGAGGGACCGGGTGTTTCTACCAACATCTCCAGGACGTCCAATAAGTCGTTAGTTTTCTTTGCCATTATTTATTCTCCTGTGAGTTTAAGATGTTTCTATCAAGCCGTGAAAGCGCGGCATGCAATAATTTCAGGGTGTTCAACTCATCATCAATCCGGACTAGTCCAGCGGGTGAGTGTAGATAGCGTTGGGGCACAGAAACAGATACACTGGGCACCCCGGCGCGGGTCTTGTGAATTGCGCCTGCGTCCGTCCCACCCTTGCCAGGCTGGCGATACTGCCACGGGATTTTTTCGGCATCAGCGCTTTCGGTCAACCATTTCACCAGGCGTCGGTCACCAATGGTGGCGCCATCCATCAGGTAAATTGCCGGACCGCCATCCAGTTTGGTGTTATGAGTGGCGTTAGCCTCTCCATCAAAATGAGGCAAATCATTTGCCGGGGTCGAATCCATCGCTATACCGATGTCAGGGTTGAAATGATAGGCTGCCACTTTGGCACCTCTCAAGCCCAGTTCCTCCTGAACAGTAAAGGCAGCCAGCAGATCGATGTTTTCCGGAGCATTTTTGAGCAGTTGGATCAAATTGAACACTCCCAGCCGGTCATCCAGGGCTTTGCCACGCAGGCTCGGACCCAAGACCGCCAGGTTGGTAGCAAAGGTCGCACGGTCACCGATTTCGACCAGTCTTGAACCACCAAGCCCGACATCAATTCTTAAAGAACCAACTCTCAGAACTTGTTCGCGCTCTTCTTTGGTTGTCAGGTGGATCGCTTTCGCGCCAATCACACCGGGAACATGGTCGCGACCAACCATCACCGGTTTGCCTACCAATTGGCGTGGGTCCACCCCACCTACGACAACGAATTCGAACAGTCCATCGCCATCTTCTTTGGTCAACATCATGCCAACTTCATCCATATGCGCGGCAATCATTACTCTCACGCGGTCCGATCCATTACCTTCACGGGTTACGAGCACGTTGCCCATGGCATCAGTTTTCATGGAGTCCTTGAATTCCTTCAATTCCTCATAAACAATCTCGCGTACTTCTTGTTCATCGCCAGAAACAGCCAGGGCGTTGCTGAGGCGTGTCAGCAAATCCAATTCCTTTTTACCCAATTTGGGAGAATATATCTTCGAGTTTTCAACTTTTCTCGCCATTTTCTACTCCCATCTCACTGAATTCATGAAATCAAGCGGAAGGTCACTGATGAATTCCGCCATCAGCTTTCCAGCCCGTTTGATGTCCTTGATACTAACCAGTTCGACTGGTGTATGCATATAGCGCAATGGAATACCCAGTTCAACTACCGGGATGCCAGCCTGTGCGATCTGCACATCATAAGCATCGGTACCAGAACCGCTCGGGGCAAAATCTCGCGTGACGGAGATCTCATACTCATTTGCCGTCGCCTCCATGGCATTATATAGGGCAGGATGATCGCATGAACCCCAAGTGATTGGGACAGTTTTTCCCAAATCAAACAGAACCGTATCACCGCCACCGGGACCTTTAGCAAAGGTCACGTCAATAACAATGGCAAAATCGGGCATGATATCAAAAGAACTGCCCATCGCGCCAATCCCACCAACTTCTTCCTGGGATGTTGCAACCGCGATCACGTCCCACAAGTGTTTGCGCCGGGAGAGCAGATCCAGCGCCACTGTAGTCGCGGCAACGGAAGCACGGTTATCCAACGTGTGTCCGCTGATCGTGTCACCACTCAACTCGCGTGGTTCTGTGGCAAAGGAGATCACATCGCCTACGCGCACCAATCTATCGACATCGTTGGCTCGTAAGCCCGTGTCAACCAGCAGGTATTTTTGGGGAAGTGGTCCACTTTTCCCATCCTTGGGCAAAAGATGAGCGGGGGGCATTACCACCATACCAGGCAGCTCCACAACCTCACCACTGTTACTGCCATGCACCACAACCATCTGGCCTGGCAAAATGCGTGGGTCCACACCGCCAACCTGGATGATGCGCAGGAATCCGTCTTCAATTCCAGTTACCATCAGTCCGATAGCGTCCATGTGAGCGGCAATCATCACTTTTGGGCGCGGTTCGGGGCCAGCGCCATTGCGCATGGCATGCAAACTGCCATGGCTGCTCACCCAGGTGCGATCGCTTAGTTCTTGCCACACCGGGGTGATGACATCACGTATCGGTGCCTCGTAGCCTGAAAGACCTGCTACGGAGATCATCGACTTTAAGAAGGGAAGAATTTCAAAAGTCATAAGCCTCTTTCATGGGTTGGGATCTGGAGTTGTTTCGCCCGATGGTGGAGTTTCGGTCGTTGTTTCGGGGAGCCGTGTTTCAGTTGGAAGTTCTGTCAAGGTTGGGGTCGCGCTCGGTTCGGGCGTGTCTGTAGGCGTAAGTGTTGCGGTTGGAGGGTAAGTTGCTGTAGCTGTTGGTGTGATCGAGGCGGTACGCGTCAGATAAGGTGTCAGCGTGATTGAAGCTGTAATAGTGATCGTGGCAGTGCCAGTTGGTGTAGGTCTGTTTGGTTGAGGACCACGATCCAGTCTGAGCATAATGAAGCCCAGAATATAGCAAGGGATGGTGATTAAAATCAGCAATGTCAACAGGTAACGAATTCGTGTCTGTCTTGAAAGCTCTTCCAAACCATCCTCCTCAAAAGTATTGTTACCTGACCAGGCAGGTAGCGAGTGTTAATGATACCATTGCAAGGAATTGTTTAGCATAAATGCGCTATAATTGAAACGTAATTCATCCGAGTAAGGAGGCTACTATGGCTACTAAGGATAAAGCAGGAAAAGAAGAACGTAAAAAACCAAAATTGTCAATCAAAGAGAAGCGCAAGGTCAAGGACGAGAAAAAGAAAAACACGTCCGTAACCAACACCGGCTCGTAATACCAATCCAACTCAGCTAAAGCCAGCTCGACGAGCTGGCTTTTTTTATTCCTCCCGTTTCATCCTGAGTCGTCGCGAAGATTGCTTCTCTTCTGGATATATGTCGTGTATTGACAGGTTTGGAACCCGCCTGTCCTTCGGCAGAATGCTTCGAAGTAAAATTGCTTGACATTCCTGCCTCAAACCGTTAGAATATTTATTCTTGAAATCTGGATGGAGTACGGGCCTGTAGCGCAGTTGGGAGCGCGCTTCAATCGCACTGAAGAGGTCGAGGGTTCGAATCCCTCCAGGTCCATATAGAATAAACAAAGGCCCATAGCGCACGAAGTCCCCT
>JBCFBG010000010.1:0-17689 GCA_038562515.1 Anaerolineaceae bacterium | reverse complement strand
ATGGAGTACGGGCCTGTAGCGCAGTTGGGAGCGCGCTTCAATCGCACTGAAGAGGTCGAGGGTTCGAATCCCTCCAGGTCCATATAGAATAAACAAAGGCCCATAGCGCACGAAGTCCCCTTCCCGGGGAATTGGGAGCGCCATGGGAAACAAAAGAAGATTTTTTACAAGGGCCCATAGCGCACGAAGTCCCCTCCCCGGGGAATTGGGAGCGCCATGGGAAACAAAAGAAGATTTTTTACAAGGGCCCATAGCGCAGTTGGGAGCGCGTCTCAATGGCATTGAGAAGGTCGAGAGTTCGAATCTCTCTGGGTCCACTAAGAACAGCCGAAAGGCTGTTTTGCTTTAAGCCCTCCTCCGTTTCGGGGGAGGCGAAAGTCCAGCCAAAGGCTGGTTCCGTGAGCAAAGCGAACGGGGGTGAGGGGAATCTTAGTGAACGAGAAATTGAGAAGGTCCGGTCCTTCCAGGAGGCTGCCCACAGTTCGAATCTCTCTGGGTCCATAGAAAAAAGCCCTAAGCGGGCTTTTTCGTTTTAATTCTTTACCTAGATTGAGTCAGGGGTTAACTGCAAGTGAACCACTATTGCAGAAATCGTCGGATCATCCCAAACTTCTTCTGTGTGTACGGGAAATAGCGGAATGGCAAGTCCAGCCATGTCGATTTCCGAACAATGCCGCGATAATGGGTAAAGGTATCGAAGCTGTGCTTGCCATGGTAACTCCCCATACCCGATTGTCCAACCCCGCCAAAGCCCAGGTGGGGCGTCGCCAGATGGATAACGGTATCGTTTATACATCCCCCACCAAACGAACATGTCCCTAAAATTCTCTCTTCCACAGCTCGGTCTTGCGTAAACAGATACAGAGCCAGCGGCTTCGGTCGGCTGCGAACGAATACGATCGCCTCGTCCAGTTTCGTCCACGTCAAAACTGGCAAAATCGGACCGAAGATCTCTTCCTGCATCACTGCTGATTCCGGATCCACATCAATCAGTACTGTTGGTTCCAGTGTGTGTTGTTCATCGTTAAAAACGCCACCAAATGCGATTGTCTGACCTTCCAGCAGTGCTTTTTTCTCTTGGTAGTGCTTTTCGTTAACGATGTGTGCATGGTCAGCATAGTCACCGTTCGGAAATTTATCGGCCAGAACTTCGCGAAAATTCTGAATGAGCGCATCCCTTACGCTTTCTTCAACCAAAACATAATCAGGCGCTACGCAGGTCTGCCCGCCATTGAGCAATTTGCCAAAGGCGATCCGTTTTGCCGCAAGTTTAAGGTCAGCAGTTGAATCCACGATCGCCGGGCTTTTACCACCCAACTCCAGCGTCACCGGAGTAAGATGTTTTGCCGCGGCTTCCATCACTACTTTGCCAACCGCGATCGAACCGGTAAAGAAGATATTGTCAAATTTCTGCTCAAGTAGAGCAGTATTTTCCTGCCTGCCGCCCTGAACCACGCTCACATATTCTGGGGAATAAATTTCTGCAATCAAGTCCGCGATCACCTGGCTGGTCGCTGGCGTATAAGCGCTGGGCTTGACCACGGTGCAATTGCCAGCCGAGATCGCCCCAATCAAAGGGTCCAGGCAGAGCAAAATGGGATAATTCCAGGGAGACATGATCAGCGCCACACCATACGGCTCCGGCGACAGAAAACTGACCGCATGGAATTGCGCCAAGGGGGTGGGCACGCGTTTGTTGCGCATCCAACCCTGCAGATGCCGGATGTGATAGCGCACCTCGTCCAGCACCATGCCAATTTCAGTCATATAACTCTCAAAAGGCTGTTTACCGAGGTCTTTCAAGAGGGCGTCGCTAATTCTTTCTTCGTAATCACGAACTGCTTTCTGCAGTTTTTTCAAAGCTTCCAAGCGAAACGCATAACCCCGCGTTGCGCCACTCAAAAAATATTCCTGCTGTCTCTCAACAATTGTTTTGATGTCCATATTTTCTCCCGGACCGAGTATATCATTTGTAATAGTGACAATGGTGGTGGGAGACAAGTACCGCTCGTTTCGCTCCCAGAATCATGACCCCCACGTACGCCTGGGGCTCGACTCCAGCCGCTGGATTAGATTGTTGGAATATTGGCGGAGGGAGATAAACCCCCTCCGTACGGCTGGGGCTCGACTCCAGCCGCTGGATTGGTTTGTTGGAATGTTAGCGGAGGGAGATAAACCTCTCGGTACGGCTGGGGCTCGACTCCAACTGCTGGATTAGATTGTTGGAATATTGGCGGAGGGAGATAAACCCCCTCCGTACGGCTGGGGCTCGACTCCAGCCGCTGGATTGGTTTGTTGGATTGTTAGCGGAGGGAGATAAACCTCTCAGTACGGCTGGGGCTCGACTCCAGCCGCTGCGTTGGCTAATGCGACAAATTACAGAGGGAGACTAGTCCCCTCCGTACGTAGTGGACGGTTGGCATACCGTCCCACAAGGGTCATCATAGCTGGCCAAACCTACAACTTAAAAACAAGCCGCATGATTATGCGGCTTGTTTTGTGAGAAAACGAAAAAATCAGGCTGCCAAAAGTGTCTTTGCCAGTTCTTCGATTGCTTCGACATCCGCACCTTTCGGCGAGGATTTGAAGGTGAGCGTCTGCTCCAGCAAGTTAATACCCTTCATCTGCTCCAATATCTCGCGCATTCTCTTGCCGCTCGAGATTGCCCAACTGCCGTTTTCGATTAGCGCGACAGTACGGTTGGTCAGGTTGTGAGCTTTCAAATCAAGTAAAAGTGTTTCCATGTAAGGGAAGAGCTCGGCGTTGAAAGTCGCCGAGGCAAATACAAGCCGGTCATAGCGGAAGCAATCGCTCAGGATATATGAAGGATCACTTGAGGTGACATCGTAAACTTTCACGGTCTTTTCGCCGCCATCTGCCAGTTTGTTCGCTAAAATCTCAGCGACCAAAGCAGTATTACCATAGATTGTGCCATAGGCGATCACCACACCCCGCTCTTCAGGGATATACGACGCCCATTGTTTGTATTTATCCAAAATCAGGTGGAAATCTTTGCGCCAGTTCGGACCATGCAGCGTGCAGAACATCTGGATATCCAGGTCTGCGATTTTGGCGAAAAAGTTGTTTACATTCCTGCCATACTTCCCAATAATAGTGGCATAATAGCGGCGGACTTCGGGCAGATATTCTTCTTCAAACTTATACTGATCAGCATACATCTTCCCATCAGTTGCTCCAAAAGTACCAAAAGCATCCGCGCAGAACAAAATTTTGCTGGTACTGTCGTATGTGACCATCACTTCTGGCCAATGCACCATCGGCGCAAAGTAGAAGGTCAGGTTATGTTTACCAGTCGTGAGCACATCACCTTCGTTTACTTCGAGTTTGTGCCCTTCCAATTCGATGTTATATAACTGATCGAGTATGGAAAAGGTTTTTTTATTGCCAACAATCGTCAAACCAGGATAACAGCGCAGCAATTCCATAATCGGGTGGCAATGATCGGGCTCAACATGATTGATCACAAGATAGTCCAGTTGACGACCATTCAACACAGAGGTTAGGTTTTGCCAAAATTGTTCGATGATCGCGTTGTCGACCCCGTCCAACAGGACCGTCTTTTCATCCATCAATAGGTACGAGTTGTAAGACATGCCCCTCGGAACTGGATGGGCATTCTCAAACATGGTAATGCGTCGGTCATTGGCACCAACATTGTAAAGATCATCTGTTAATTGTCTGAAATTATGCATCTCATCTCCTATTTATTTTTAGCCTGTTTTCCCTTTTTTACGGCTTTTCAGTTGTGTTGAGTATACTTCACAACCCGGCTCATTCTTGATGTAATACATCTTTAAAGGCAGGCAAGGTTTTCGGGTCTTCTCTGTGTCATAGCTTCGAAATCCAGGCAACACGTTCTATCCAGAGGAGCAAATTCAATGAGCTTAGTTCGGAAACTTTTTTGCTTGCAACAATTAGTGCTATAATTACCGGCACAAACACGATGGCAGAGCATAGGTCATCCGCCAGAGAGCAGCCGCAAAGCTGAAAGGCTGCCAGCGCCCGCGGAGCGCTTCAGACCCCACTCACCTGCTTCTCCAATCGGAGCGTGGTCGCGGTGATTCCCTTTAGCCGCGGACGGTCAGACTCGTTATAGTCTCCATGAGCTGCTCATCTTTGTGATGGGAAGCAGGGTGGTACCGCGAAATCAATTTCGTCCCTGCATGCAGGGATTTTTTATTTAAATGATGTTTATTGTTTACGCCGCTCTTACTACCCCCTCCGGGGAGGGGGGTAGGGGGTGGGTATTTTGCAAGAAAAAACAACAGGAGCAAAAATGATGGACCCAACCAGTATACCGATGTATAAGCCCGAAGAAATCGAGCAAAAGTGGCAAGCCCGCTGGGAAGCAGACGCTCTCTACCAGCCCGAACGCAATCCGACCAAAACCAAGCACTACGCGCTTACCATGCTGCCCTACCCTTCCGGTGACCTTCACATCGGTCACTGGTATGCCATGACGCCGCCAGATACGCGTGCCCGTTTCAAGCGAATGCAGGGCTACAACGTCTTTTTCCCCATCGGATTCGATGCTTTTGGTCTGCCGGCTGAGAACGCTGCCATCAAACACAACATCCATCCGGGCAAGTGGACGTATGCCAACATCGAGCGCATGCGCGGTCAGCTCAAATCCATGGGCAATAGTTTTGACTGGCGCGCGGAGATCATCTCTGCCGATCCCAAGTACTATCGCTGGACACAGTGGTTCTTTAACCAGTTTTACAAAAATGGGCTGGCTTACCGGAAGTTTTCGCCTGTCGATTTTTGCCCCAGCTGTAACACCACGCTTGCACGCGAGCAAGTGCACGGCGATGACCGCCATTGCGAGCGTTGTGGCACGCCAGTGATCCGCAAAGATCTGAACCAATGGTTCTTCAAGACTTCCGCCTACGCTGAAGAGCTGCTCAATTACGAAGGTCTCGATTGGCCAGAATTCATCAAAACGCTACAGCGCAAATGGATAGGCAAATCCCGCGGTGCTTCCGTGATCTTCAAAACCGAAGCTGGCGACCCGATTGAGGTTTTCACTACGCGCCCTGATACGCTCTGGGGTGTGACCTACATGGCACTTTCCCCTGAACATTCCCTGGTGGATAAGGTAACCACGCCTGCCCAGGTGGACGAAGTTCGCGCCTACCAGGAACAAGCAAAACGCCAGTCTGACATCCAACGTGAATCTGTCACGCGCGAGAAAACCGGTGTTTTCACTGGCGGCTACGCAGTCAACCCGGTTTCTGGCGAACACATCCCGATTTGGGTGGCTGACTATGTGCTCATGTCTTACGGCACCGGGGCGATCATGGCTGTACCAGCTCACGACCAGCGCGACTTCGAATTTGCACGTCAGTTCGACCTACCAATCAAAGTCGTCATCCATCCCAACGGGCAGGAGTTGATCCTGCCAGAAGAAATGACGGAAGCAGTCGAAGCTCACGGTTCCATGATCAATTCCGGTCCGCTCACTGGCACTCCGGAAGAAGAGAGTTTTGATGCTGCCAGCCGCTACATCGAGGAAATCGGTGTTGGCAAAGGCGCCACGAACTACCGTCTGCATGACTGGCTGATCAGCCGTCAACGCTATTGGGGCGCGCCAATTCCAGTGGTCTATTGCCAGCATTGCGGCGCGGTGCCCGTGCCTGATGAACAGCTGCCAGTGCTGCTGCCCGATGACGTGGAATGGCTGCCGACTGGCGAAAGCCCTCTCAAACTGCACCCCACCTGGCGCTTCACCACCTGCCCAACCTGCGGTGGACCAGCTGAACGTGAAACCGACACCATGGACACCTTTATGTGCTCCAGTTGGTACCATCTGCGATACCTAAGCCCGGATTACAGCGAGGGTCCTTTCGACCCTGCCCAGTACAACTACTGGATGCCGGTCGATACATACACAGGCGGTTCTGAGCACGCCACCATGCACTTGATTTACACGCGCTTTTTCCATAAAGCTGCCCGCGATTGCGGAATCACAGTGGGGAATGAGCCCATGCTGCAATTGCGAAACCAGGGAATGGTTCTGGGCGAAGATGGCGAGAAAATGAGCAAGAGCCGTGGTAATGTGGTCAACCCGGATGAGCTGGTGGCTCGTTATGGTGCCGATACCGTTCGCGCTTACATCATTTTCTTCTGTCGTTGGGAACTGGGCGGGCCATGGTCCAGTACTGGGATTGAAGGCAACAGCCGCTGGCTGCGGCGCGTCTGGCATATGCTGCTGGAACCTTCCTTTGGCAAACCAGATCCTGAAGTTTTGAGAGCGCTGCGCCGAAAGACCCATCAGACCCTCAAGCGTGTGACGTATGACTTCGAGAATTTCGAATTCAATACCATTGTTTCCAGCTTGATGGAACTGCTCAATGAAATGGGGCGCGCCAAGAACGCGGGTGCCTTTGGGTCCGCGGAATGGAACGAGACAGCAGATATCTACCTGCGCATGCTGGCGCCTGTCTGCCCGCATATCGCCGAGGAACTGTGGGAACGCCTGGGCAAGCCCTATTCCGTCCACACCCAACCCTGGCCAGAAGCGGACGAAGAAGCGGCTAAAGACGAGATGATCACGCTGATTGTCCAGGTCAACGGAAAACTGCGCGACCGTATCGTGGTGGAACCCGGAATCAGTGATCAAGAGGCAGAAAAGCTAGCCCTGGCAAGCGAAAACGTCCACCAAGCCCTGGAAGGTCGTTCCGTGCGTAAAGTTATCGTCGTACCCGGTAGATTGGTAAACGTAGTTGGTTAATGTAGTTGGTTAAATGTAGGCTGGGTTGCGAAGGTCAACCCGGCTGTTTATTCGAAAAACGGATTGCGGCATCGCTTCGCTCCTCGCAATGACGATACATACTCGTAGGCCTTGCGCCGTTCCGTTTGTTTTCTAGTATTTCCAAGCGGGGTTCTTCCTTACGCTAATCTCCCACCGTGACTATTCAACTCTTTAAATAATCCTGGCAAATCTTCTTCATTAATCGCACGGGTTGCATCACCCAAAATGACCGTCTCAAACCCCAGCGCAAGTGCATCTTTTGCTGTATACCAGACACAATAATCGGCTGCCAGACCGCAAATGTGCACATCGCTTACACCTCGACCTTTCAAGTACCCTTCCAACCCGGTCGCTTTCAAATGTCCGTTGTCGAAAAAGGCACTGTAGCTATCAATCCTTCGGTCCATGCCTTTTCTAAAGATGGCTTCCACGCGCTCCTGGTCAATCAACTTGCTCAATTCTGCGCCATAGGTGCCCTGCACGCAATGATCAGGCCAAAACACCTGTGGCAATCCTTCCAAAGTCCCAAGATCGAATGGTTTGGCATCCTTATGTTGCGATGCAAAGCTTCCGTGGTTTTTAGGATGCCAGTCTTGCGTCGCAACCACCAGGGCATACTTTTCCGATAATCGGTTGATTTCAGGAATAATTGCTTCCCCACCAACCACCGCCAAGGCTCCACCTGGCAAAAAGTCGTTTTGCATATCCACAATAAGAAGCGCTGTCGACATTTTTCCTTCCTTTCGAATTGCGTCCATTCCATATTATAACTTTTAGAAATTGCGTTGAATAATTCGCTTTATTTAAAAAAGTTACACAAAGAAAATGGGATTTTTCATTTTCGAGTAAGATTAATAAAAATCTGCCCGCCAGTCTGGCAGAGTGCCCATGTAAAATCGGGTAGGAACCAATCCGTTTAAAACAGGAGATTCTATGAAGACAGTTATTGCTGCTGCCCTGGGGGAATGTGTTCACGTTGCTGGTATAAGTAATTTTCTCCAATTAGCCGAATCGGCTGGATGGAAGACCATCTTTCTTGGTCCAGCTGTCCCGATCGAGACGCTCATTGAAGCTGCCATTCGTGAAAAAGCGGACCTGGTTGGCGTTTCATATCGCCTCACACCCGAAACCGGTGAACGACTTCTGGCTGAGTTCGCAGAAGCTGCTGCTGACTTGCATGAAAAGGGTGTACGTTTTGCATTTGGCGGCACCCCACCAGTTGCCCGCAAGGCCGAATCTCTGGAAGGTTTTTTTGACGAGATTTTTGATGGGAATCAAAGCCGTGAAGACATCCTAGCTTACCTTCGAGGAGAAGACCTGTCCACTCCCGGTGAATCAACTTACCCGCAAAGCACAATTGAGCGTATCCTATGGAAACAGCCCTACCCGCTTCTTCGCCACCATTTCGGCTTGCCGACCATGCCGGCCAGCATCGAAGGCATCCGTGAGATCGCGGAAGCCAAAGCTCTGGATGTGATTTCGCTCGGCATCGATCAGGATGCCCAGGAAAATTTCTTTCACCCCGAACGGCAAAATCCGCGTGCAACTGGTGCCGGTGGTGTGCCTGTGCGCAGCGCTGAAGATTACCGCCAGCTGTACCAGGCTTCCCGCACTGGGAATTATCCTTTACTGCGCACCTATTCCGGCACAGACGACTTTATCCGCCTGGCAGAAATGTATGTGGAAACCATTAACATCGCCTGGTGTGCCATCCCGCTCTTCTGGTTCAACTTGATGGACGGGCGCGGTCCGCTCACCCTCGAAGAATCCATTCGCGATCATCAGCAGGTAATGAGATGGTACGGCGAGCGCAACATCCCGGTAGAGCTGAACGAACCGCATCACTGGGGCATGCGCGACGCTCCGGATGTTATCTACGTTACATCCGCCTACCTCTCGGCTTATAACGCCAAAGCTTTTGGCGTCAAAGATTACATCGCCCAGTTGATGTTCAACAGCCCTCCCAATCTTTCGGACGCCATGGACCTGGCAAAAATGCTCGCAATTTTGGAAATGATTGCCCCGCTGGAAGATGAGAACTTTCACATTTGGCGGCAGACGCGCACCGGTTTGCTCAGTTACCCACTGGAAGATAACGCCGCCCGTGCCCACCTGGCAACCAGCATTTATCTGCAAATGGCACTGCGTCCGCACATTATCCACATTGTCGGTCACACCGAAGCCGATCATGCCGCCACTGGTGCAGATGTTATCGAAGCCAGCCTGGCAGCCCGACGCAGCATCGAAAACGCGTTGGCTGGTCAGCCGGATATGACTGTTGACCCCAAGGTGCAGGCTCGCAAAAATTATCTTATTGAACAAGCACAGGTTACTTTGCAGGCGATCAAAAACATATCTTTAGACCGCACCAGTGACCCTTTGACTGACCCGGCAACTCTGAACAGTGCCGTGAAACTTGGCATCCTGGATGCTCCCCAACTGAAGAACAACTCTTTTGCCCCAGGCAAAATCAGCACCCGTGTTTTGAATGGCGCAAGTGAAGTTGTTGACATCAATGGAGATCCTATCTCCGAAGAAGAACGTCTAAAAGACTTTATGAATTGAGGAAAAATGGATAAGACATATCGTTATGCCGTACTCGGCGCGGGAAATGGAGGTAAGGCAATGGCAGCTTACCTCGCATTATTAGGCAGCCAGGTGACTTTATACAATCGTACTTCCAGCCGCGTAGAAATCATTCAGCTTCGAGGCGGAATTGACCTTGAAAACCTGGCCGAACCGCATGGTTTCGGTAAACTATATAAAGTCACTGACAATATGGAAGAGGCTTTGCGAGAAGCTGATATCGTAATGGTGATCGTGCCGTCCAGCGCGCACTACGATATTGCTAAAGCCGCGGCACCTTTCCTGAGGGATGACCATATTGTGATTCTGAATCCCGGTCGTACAGGTGGAGCACTGGAGTTTCGTTTCACCCTTGCCCAGGAAAATTGCACCACAAATCCGATTATCGCCGAGGCCGAGACCTTTCTTTTTGCCAGCCGTTCCGAAGGACCCAGTCAGGCAAAGATCTTCCGAATTAAAGAGGCTGTACCATTGGCAGCTCTGCCCGCCACACGTACTGCTGAAGTACTGGACGCAATCCGACCCGTTTTGCCACAATTCATTGACGGTAAAAATGTTCTACAGACCGGGCTCAACAACATGGGTGCCATTTTCCATCCTGCCCTGGCTCTTCTCAATGCCGGCTGGATCGAAGCTACCTCGGGTGATTTTGAATTTTATGTAGATGGGGTCACTCCTTCAGTTGCCAAGGTGTTGGAGGTGCTGGACCGTGAACGTGTCACTGTTGCTTCCGCTGTTGGGATCAGAGCCAGAAATGCGCTGGAGTGGTTGGAGCTGGCTTACAACGCCACTGGGGAAAATCTTCATGAAGCTATGCACAATCAAACCGGATATTATGGCATCCGGGCACCTGGCACACTCAACCATCGTTACATCACGGAAGAAATCCCGATGAGCCTGGTACCAATCGCATCATTTGCAGATGCATATGGTGTCTCGGTAAATGGCATCAACAGCATCATCAACCTGGCTTGCTATGTTCATGGTATCGATTATCGACGCAAAGGTCGGACAGTTGAGAGGCTTGGAATCAAGGATTTAAGTGTCGGGGAATTAGTAAAGTTCGTCGAAACCGGTGAAAGAGACTGAGATCCTGTCTACCTAAAGCCAGAGGGCGGCTTGGAGCCGCCCTCTGATCATTAACCATCCAATCAAACTTACCTTGCCAGCAATTCCCAACAGTTCTGAAGCACGTTTTCGACTGTAAGCCCCAATTCCTTAGCCAGGATTCCGCTTGGCGCGCTGGCACCAAAGCGATCGATTGTGATAAGTTTGCCTTCTGAGCCAACCCATTTGTGCCAGCCCATGCTCACTCCAGCTTCCACGCCCAGGCGAGCCTTAACTTCAGGTAGCATTACTTCTTTTTGGTAGGCTTCCGGTTGCGCTTCAAACAACTCCCAACTGGGCATGGAGATAACACGCACTCCGATGCCTTCGCCTGCCAGCGTTTCTGCTGCCTTTACAATCAGTTCAACTTCCGAGCCAGTTGCTATCAACACCAATCTTACAGGTGCTGGTCCAAGGTCTGCCATCACATAGGCACCCTTTTCCAGCTCGCTTGCGGTTGCATATTTCTCTCGATCAAATACAGGCACGTTTTGGCGGGTCAATGCCAGCAGGGTCGGAGCATTTCTTCGCTCTATGGCAACTTTCCATGCCGCCGAAACTTCATTAGCATCCGCCGGACGCAGGGTTACCAGGTTGGGGATTGCCCGCACAGCCGCCAGATGCTCCACTGGTTGATGAGTGGGTCCATCCTCGCCGACCATGATGCTGTCGTGGCTAAAAACCCAAATACTTCCCGTGTTCGAAAGAGCAGACAATCGTAGTGCCGGGCGTAAGTAATCAGAGAACACAAAAAAGGTCGCGACAAACGAGATTATGCCGCCATGTTGGTTAAGCCCGTTGTTAATCGCGCCCATGGCATGCTCGCGCACACCATAATTGATCATTCGACCGAAATAACTATCCTTTTGGAAACCAACCGTGTTTTTGATAACCGTCGAGTTTGACCCACTCAAGTCTGCTGAGCCTCCCAAGAACTCTGGGAGTATCCCAGCCAAGGCATTGATAACCTTGCCTGATACTGAGCGTGTTGCCATGCCCTTCTCATCGCTTGGGAAGACTGGCAGAGCATCCTTCCAATTTTCCGGCAGTTTCTCTGAAATTACACGCAAAAATTCACTGCTATTTTCGGGGTGATTGCGACTGTAAATGTGCAGGGTTTGTTCCCAATCTTTTTCGAATTTTGTGCCTCGTTCAAGCGCTTCACGGAAATGGGCTAGCACAGCATCACTGATATAGAACATCGGCTCAGTTGGATAACCGAGAGCAATTTTTGCGCCATCCAGTTCTTCCTTGCTTGGTATGCCACTGTGAGCCGTTGGCGTTCCGCCCCAGGTGGGATATCCGTAACCGATGACCGTATGGCAAACAATAAGGCTCGGTCGCGGGTCTGCCTTTGCTTGCTGTATCGCAGTGTCAATCTCAGCCACATTGTTGCCATCCTGGACGTGTAACACCTGCCAGCCATAAGCTTCATAGCGTTTGGCGCGGTCTTCAGTGAACGCCAGGTCAGTGGTTCCATCAATGGTGATGTTGTTGTCGTCATAAAAGCAGATCAGTTTTCCCAAGCCAAGATGCCCTGCCAAAGAAGAGGCTTCAGAAGTAACGCCTTCCATCAAATCGCCATCACCAGCAATTACATAGGTGTAATGATCGACAACCTTGTGATCATCCGTGTTGTAAATTGCCCCAAGATGAGCTTCCGCAACTGCCATCCCCACCGCTACCGCCAACCCCTGACCCAACGGTCCGGTTGTTGTTTCGACGCCTTCGGTGTGTCCAAATTCGGGGTGACCAGGCGTGAGGCTGCCCAACTGGCGGAATTGTTTAAGCTGGTCCATTGTCATTTTTTCATATCCGCTCAAGTACAACATGCTGTAGAGCAGCATGGACCCATGCCCGGCTGAAAGCACAAATCGATCTCTGTCAAACCATTTGGGGTTGGCTGGATTAAAGCGTAAGTGACGGGTAAACAAAGTGTAAGCAATCGCTGCAGTGCCCATCGGCATGCCGGAGTGCCCGGAGTTGGCTTTTTGGACTGCATCAGCTGATAGGAAGCGGATTGCGTTGATTGCTTCTTCCTGGAAGGGAGTGTTTGCTTGCATGATTCTCCTTTTTGAACATTCGAATAAATTGAAATTAATAACTTTTTTATTATAACCTCTCGCGTGGCAGTTGACGCCTTGCAAGAAAAAGAAAAGAGGTCGCAATTGCTTGTGACCTCTACATTTTATGTGAACCAGGCATCTACCTTAGATTCGTTTATCCACTTCAGCTTTTAGATACGCAAGAACATCGGCTTCTGTATCCATGTTCTGGACTTTTTTGGCTATGTTTTCTGCTTCTTCCAGGGTGAATAACGACAAGGTTCGTTTCACGCGGCTGATATTCGCGGCATTCATGCTGAACTTGCGCAAACCCTGCCCAAACATCACCAGCGCGCCCAGGTGATCTCCAGCAAGCTCACCACAAACCGATATGGGTTTGCCGGCTTTGTTGAACTCAGCAAAGATCCGCCCTAATATTCGGAACATCGATGGGGACATACTCTGGTAATAGCTGGTGATCGCCGGGTTCATCCGGTCGACCGCATGCAGATACTGAGTAAGGTCGTTTGTTCCGACACTGGCAAAATCTACTTCTTTGGCTGCCAGATCTGCGATTATCCCAATGGAGGGGATCTCGATCATGATTCCGATCATGATCTTTTCATCAAATGCAATGCCTTTCAAGCGAAGATCCTGCTTGACCTCCTCCACCACAGCTTTGGCAGCACGGATGTCATCCATTGTGCCCACCATCGGGAACATAATCTGCATTGGACCAAAAGCCGAAGCCCGCAGAGCCGCCCTCAACTGGGTTTTGAACATATCAATATGGTCGAGGCAAAGCCGTAAAGCACGGTTACCCAGGAAGGGGTTGTCTTCTTTGGGTAAAACCATGTAGCGCAAGGTCTTGTCACCGCCGATATCAAGTGTTCTCAGTGTGACCGGGTTGCCCATTGCGTTGGCTAAGACTCGCCTGTAGGCATCGAACTGTTCTTGCTCGGTAGGCATATGTTCACTACCCATATAGACAAATTCAGTCCGGAACAAGCCTACAAAATCGACATACTTTAAATTCTCATCAGGGTCAATGCTGCCAATATTGAGACCAATACTATACCGTTCTCCACTAGCAACCAATGGAATTTTATCCAGATATTGGCTGGTTTCGCGTTCTTCTTTAATATACTCAACCAGCTTTTCCTGATACTCTTTGATGGTCTCCTTTTCGGGATCCAACAAAACCTGACCAGCCAGAGCATCCAGGATGACACTATCGCCATTTGCCATAATCTCGGTCGCGTCTGTCACGCCCAGTAAGGCTGGGATTTTATAGCTCCGCGCAATAATGGCTGTATGCGACGTGGCTCCGCCAACTTCTGTGATGATGCCCAATACCCGGTTGCGGTCCATGGTAGCTGTATCACTGGGCAGCAAGTCATGCGCGACCACAATGACATTGTCGCGCAAACTGGAGAGATTGCTTTCTTTCTCGCCTTTCAGAATGCGTAAGACGCGGTTGCGCACATCCCTCAGGTCGGCAGCCCGGGCTGCAATAAGGGGGTCTTTGGCTTTTTCCAACAAGCCGGCGAAACTGGTGTAGATCTCATCAACCGCGTAGTCAGGCATGGTGTGGCTGTCAAAGATCATTTCTTTGACGCCTTCCTGGACTTCCTCGTCCATCAGAATCTCAATGTGGGCTGCGAAGATTTTTGCCTTTTCAGGAGAGGACTCTGACATCGAAGTAACGATATTGTCCAGCTCTTTCTCGGCTGTCTTTACAGCATCCTGATACTTCTTGAAGAATTCTTCTTCTTTGCCTGCCTCAAAGTACGATTCATGCACATCGGCTTTGAAAGCTTTGTAGATATATACTTTTCCCAGGGCAACACCCCTGGAGACAGGATTCCCTTTTAAGATCCGCATTAATGCTCCTTTCAACCTCAGTTGGTAATGGCTGTTAATCTTCGCCGAATTTTGACTCGATCAAGGCAAACAGTTTTTCGACTGCTTCTACTTCGTCCGGTCCCTCAGCAGCAATTTCGATGGGAGTGCCCACAGCTAAACCCTGGGCTAAGATCTTGATGATCGATTTTGCATTGGCTGGAAGAGCTGCTTCGTCATCGAGTCGCTGAACTGTTACTGTTGATTCAAACTTCTTTGCCATTGCAACAAACTCAGAGGCAGGGCGGGCATGAAGTCCGGATGCGTTTTTCAATTCGGTTTTCTTGGCGTACATAATTTCTCCTTTGGCAGATAAATCTTGCGCTGGTCGTTGACTATCTTGGTCAGATTCTCTTGAACCAAAATAGCTTGGAGGGCGAAGGGAGTTCTACGGGTGGATAAGTGAGCTATACATCCATTTCGCTCCTGGTAAACCAGCCTTGACGCTAATATTCAATTTGTATAATCAATATTAACCAATTTTACCGAATTGTGGCGTTCTGTGTTAGCCAAGTGGAAACAAAATTACTTCCTGGGTCTATTTCTTTTCCAATTTTGTGCGCAATCGGGCTACCTGTGCGCTATCCGCACGCATCATCATGCGAAAATGCCGTACTACTGCAAGCGGATCTTTAAACATTAGGCGTGGACCCGCAAAGCGCATTACTTCCTTAACCCTCTCCCGGTAGAAAGGCTGATAACAATGCACCGGGCATCGCGCGCAAACGGGTTTTTGGGGCAGGAACATGCAGTGAGACACCCTGTCCTGGGCATAGTCAAGCAATTGTTGACAATCGGGGCATAACCTTTCCCGGGAGCCGTGCTTGGCTCCGCAAAAAAGCTGGGTCATACTTGCGATCGTAGCTTGCTCTTGCTGAAGAAATTTGGCTTCCGCTGTCTTTTCCATAAGAACAAGCATTGTAAACTAACTCTGGATTAATTTCACGTCTTTGCGTTGAATATTAACTGTAAATTTCTGAGATTAAAAAAAACGCGCCTGGGGACTGATGTCTCCAGGCACGTCAATACATCAAGAGTGATTAGATTGTTTCAAGGTATCGCATGACTTCCCAGTCAGTCACCTTGGTACGGTATTCATTGATCTCTGCCTCACGGGAAGCGATAAAAGTCTCATGCAAGGTATCGCCAAGCGCTTTCTTCATAAGCGGATCAGCTTTAAACTCTATCAGCGCGTCTTCCAGTGAACCAGGCAAAGCAGCAACCATCAACTCCTGGCGTTCTCTCTCATTAAGTTCATAGAGATTGACATTGTTGACCGGTTCCGGGCATATGACCGATCGGTCATCAACAGCTTCGAGGGCAGCAGTCAGCATTGAAGCAAACGCAAGGTAAGGATTCGCCGAAGGGTCCGGGCAGCGCAATTCAATTCGCACTGCTTTCTTGTTTCCGCGATTGACCTGTGGAACGCGAATCAACGCCGAACGGTTGACCTGTGCCCAGGCGATATAGACCGGGGCTTCGTATCCCGGCACCAGGCGCTTGTATGAGTTCACGATCGGTGCCAGCACTGTTGAAAGGGCGCGAGCGTGCTTCAGCTGTCCGGCGATGAATTGTTTAGCCAAGTCTGACAAGTGCATGGAGTCAGCCTCATCGTAAAACAGGTTGTTGCCATCTTTGTCGTAAACGGACTGGTGGCAGTGCATGCCTGAACCTGCAGCGCCATAAATGGGCTTTGGCATGAAAGAGGCAATCACTCCGTGTCTGCCTGCAATTGCTTTGACAGCGGTCTTAAAGGTCTGAACATTATCAGCCGTCTTCAGCGCGTCATCAAATTGGAAATCGATTTCGTGTTGACCCAGCCCCACTTCGTGATGTCCGACCTCAACCTTCAAACCCATCATGTGCAGGGTGGAGATGATTTCAGTGCGAATCCGGACAGCCTGATCGTTTGCCGAAAAATCAAAATAACTACCGACATCATAGGGCACAGGATGAGTTTTTTCGGGACCATTCCTCAAAAACAGGTAAAACTCCGGTTCCGGACCGATGTTGTAGGTCCAGCCGCGTTCCTCTTTGACCTTTTGAAGAACAGCCTTTAGCCTTCCGCGCGGGTCACCTTCAAAGGGTGCACCATTGGGGCGGAAGATATCGCACAAAACTCTTGCCCGCCGAAATTCCGGATCAGACCATGGCAGGATGGCATAGGTGTCCGGGTCAACTATGAGATGCATATCACTTTCCTGGATGCGCGCAAAACCTTCCACTGAGGAACCGTCAAACCAAATCCCCCCATCCAGTACTTCTGCGAGCCTGCCAACCGGACCATCCAACGACTTAACTACTCCGTTAACGTCCGTGAATTGGTAGGAAAGAAACGATACTCCATCCTCTTTTACACGTTTCAATAAATCCTGATTGTCCATTTTTTCTCCTGTTTAAATAGGTAAGGAATCCAAGTTGACATGTTTTAATCAACCTGCTCACCAAGCAAACGCTTTGTCCCGGCTGTCACCATCCGGCTTTAAGTTGCTTTTTTTCAAGAAGAATGAAACCCGTGAGGGGCTCCGAAGGCTTCCGCTGATCTGTTCGATTTTCCCCGGCGTTCCGGGTTAGCACATCCCTCGCGGGATAGAACCTTCACCTCGTTATCTCATTTCTGAGATCCATACGCTCTATCTTCGTTATACCATTGTGAGTCCGGATATCAATCTATCGGAATAGCTTTTTTATATCACAAAACTGAAAATTCAACGGAATTTGTTGGACAAATTTGTCCAAAATATTGAAATTAAATGCTCCTAAAGCGGCGGCTGCCACAGCTCAATTCGATTGCCTTCCGGGTCAACCACCCAGCCAAAAATACCTTGCTCACTTTCTTCCATGCGATCGTCAACCTGGCAGCCTTCTTCTTCTAAAACCTGGATGAGCGCTTTCAGGTCATCCACACGATAATTGATCATGAAGTTGGCCTTACCGGGTTCAAAATACTCTGTATCCTTTGAAAAAATTGACCAAATTTGATAACCGGGGTTCTTCACTCCAGCGTTGGTGAACATCACCGCCCCGCCCCATTCTTCCAGTTTAATGCCCAAATGCCGACTGTACCATTCCCGCAAACTATCCGGGTCGTTTGCCTTAAAGAAAATACCGCCAATCCCTTGAACTCGTTCCATCATTCCTCCTGATTTGACACATTTAGTTCATCAACCAATGCTAATATTTCTTGATTACTGGGAATGTCGCTCATATCATGTCCGTAATGGACAAACCGAGCTACCCCTTCCTTATCAATCAATACCTGCGAAGGCATGCG
>JBCFBG010000009.1:19203-47185 GCA_038562515.1 Anaerolineaceae bacterium | reverse complement strand
CAGGCTCTGCGCACGAAGGTTTCGGGCATGCAAGGCGTCTCGAGCTACCTGGTTTCGGTTATCCCTTACCTGGTGACCATCATTGGTCTGGTGCTCTATGCCATTAGCATTAAGAACAAACTGAAGAAACGTCATCCATTGGCGAAAGGAACGGAATGACCTCCAAAACCCCCATTATTCTGGATGGAGACCCGGGTCATGATGATGCGATCGCCTGGATGCTTGCCAAAGCCAGCGACCAACTCGAAATTTTGGCTTGTACTTCAGTGAGCGGTAACCAGAGTATAGAAAAAACAAGCTACAATGCCCGGAGGGTGATGACCCTGCTGGGCATTGATGCTCCTTTTGCCATGGGAAGAGAAAACCCTTTGCATGGGGAGCCCATCCATGCCGGCAATATTCACGGTGAAACCGGTTTGGATGGCCCGGCACTGCCAGAACCTGAAATCGAAGCCGGAGCGCTTAGCGCGGTGGAATTGATGGCACAAACCATTGCTAACTCAAGTGAACCAGTCACAATTGTGGCAACAGGACCGCTGACGAATGTTGGCGCTTTGCTGGTTCTGTACCCCGAACTAAAGCCCAAAATTGCTCATATCTCCATTATGGGCGGGGGATTGGCTCATGGTAACTGGACACCGGCTGCAGAATTCAACATCCTGGTCGACCCAGAAGCGGCAGATGTGGTTTTCAAATCGGGCTTACCGCTTACGATGGCGGGGCTGGACGTGACGCTCAAAGCGCTGGTTTTCCCTGAAGACTTTGAGCGTATTCGCGCTTTGGACAACCCGATCGCTATTGTGGTTGCCGAATGGCTGGATTTCTTCTATAGTTTCCATCGCAGCATTGGCTATGCCGGCGCACCGGTGCACGACGCGGTAGCGGTGGCAGCCTTAATAAGACCTGAAATACTGACAATCAAGGATTATTATGTACAGATTGAGACCTCCGGTGATTTTTGCCGGGGTGCAACAGTAGCGGATCATTATGGTTTTAGCCAACAACTTCCTAACACGCATGCCGTGATCGATATTGACCGTGCCGGCTTCATCGATCTTCTGGCTGAAGCAGCGGCCTGGTACGGAAAGGAGTCCGAATGAGCCCCATTCCTGTGATATTAGATTGTGACCCTGGCGTGGATGATGCCATTGCTTTTTTGCTGGCCAGGCAATTGCCTCAACTAAACTTGCTCGCGATAACCAGTGTGGCGGGTAACGTCGGGCTGGAGCATACGACCTATAATGCGTTAGGTTTGGTCGAATTCCTGGACTGGGATGTGCCGGTTTACCGTGGAGCGGCTGGACCAATTTTCCGGAGACGAGTGGAAGCTGCCCAGGTGCATGGTTCGAACGGTATGGCTGGATTTGACCTTCCCCACAGCCGACATGAAGTTGAGGGCGTGAACGCATGGGATGCCATCCACCAATACGCGCTCGAACAGCAGGGTATGCTGGAAATTATCGCCATCGGTCCGCTCACCAATCTTGCCATGGCTTTCCTCAAATACTCCGACTTGCCCAGTCTGATCAAACGAATTGTTATTATGGGCGGCGCAACTGGAATGGGTAATGCCACCCCAGCAGCAGAATTTAATATCTATGCTGATCCTGAAGCAGCTGATATTGTCTTTTGTTCAGGCGTGCCTGTGCATATGTGCGGGCTGGATATGACCATGAAAGCGCTCATGACCCCAGCCGAGCTCGAACAGGTGGCAGCATTAGGCAGCAAACAGGCTGTTTTCTTCCGTGATGTCGTGCAAAACATCGTTGGGTTTATGAAACGCATCGGCATCACCGGCATCAACATGCACGATCCCGCTGCAGTGCTCTATGCGGCTGACGATTCCATTTTCACTGCATATCCAGCAGGTATACGCGTTGAGACCAAAGGGTCGATCACCCAGGGGAAAACAGTTACTGACCTGTTTAGCGACGCCAAATGGCCCAAGAACGGTTTTGCTGTGATGGATATCGACCGGGATGCCTTTGTAACCAAGGTGCTCGAGTTGATGAGCAAGTATTAAAAATTCTTCAAATAAGCAGATTTAATTCCAGCAGGTCCCATCACGGACCTGCTGTGAACATAGTAAGAAAGGTCACGGATGGCTCAAAAAATTATTATCGATACTGACCCTGGCATTGATGACGCGATGGCAATTTTGGCGGCACTGCATTCGCCTGACCTGGAAGTGCTGGGTTTGACGACTGTGTTTGGAAACACAGAGGTTGAACTTTGCTCCTTAAACGCCTTACGGTTGGTGGAGCTGGAAGGAAACGACCATATTCCGGTTGCTCAAGGTTGCGGTCAGCCGCTTGTGCACGATATCAATTCCTTTTCGGCAGGCGTGCATGGTAAAGATGGGTTTGGAAACACCAATTTGCCCATCCCACATGGCAAGCTCGATTCACGTCACGCTGCCCAGTTTATTATCGACACTGTCATGGCGAATCCGCATGAGGTGATCCTTGCGCCAATCGGTCCGCTGACCAACATCGCCATGGCTTATCGCCTGGAGCCTCGCATTGCCCCATTGGTAAAAGAAGTGGTATTGATGGGCGGTTGTGCCTTTGCTTTGGGTAATATCTCTGCCGTTGCCGAAGCCAACATCTTCCACGATCCGCATGCCGCTGAAGTGGTTTTTGCCGCCCCCTGGAAAGTTACCATGATTGGTCTGGACGTGACGACGAGAATCGTCATGCTCCCCGAATATTTTGAGAAATTATACAAGGTCGAAAACCCGGCGGTCAGAGTGCTAGAGAAAATTCAGCCTTGTTACCAGGCTTTTCACGAGCAAATTTATGACTTAAAAGGCGCGATCCATACTCATGACCCTGCGGTAATTGCTTATTTGTTAGCACCGGAACTGTTCAAGTGTGAAGAAATGCCTGTTTATGTCGTGACCGAAGGGCTGTGTTTGGGCAAAACGATCGCTGACAAACACCACCATATCTTCTCGAGCACCCAGCAGAGCAGGGGAATCGGTGAAGAAATCGATTTGACAGCCGTGGAACGCCCCGCAACCAACATCGCTCTTGGGGTGGATGGGGAGGGGGTATTGCAGTTATTGTTTGATTTATTGACGAAGAACTGATTGTTGTCGGTCTTGCTGGTTTCCTGATACCCGTCCACTTCGTGGCAGGCACAAGCTATCAACTATCAGCTACCCCGGATAATCCGCAATTTTCTTGGACAGATCAGTTTTCAACAGGCGTGTAAGGCGGACGTTTACCTCGCGCAAGATCTCATCCAAATCCAGGGTCAGGTGTTTTCCTCCCCGGTAAATCAGATTGCCATCGCATATTACCGTGTCAACATCGCGGGCGTCCAGCGAATAAACCAGGTTAGCGGCTTTGTTAATCACCGGCTGCACTGCCGGGCGGTCTTGCCGTAGAAGTACCACATCTGCAAGGTTGCCAGCTTTCAGATTGCCTAAACGAGGTTGACGCAAGACCTTTGCCCCACCCTGAAAAGCCAGGTCCAGGACGGTATTAACAGGTAGAACCTCGGCATTCATAGACTTATTTTTCTGGGTAAGCGCGGTCAGGCGCATTTGTTCAAACAGGTCAAGCGTGCTGCTGCTGACGACTCCATCGGTTGCCAAACCGACCGCGATGCCTTTTTCGAGATATTTTGGCAGGTCAGCCAGTCCCATTGCCATCGCCAGATAGGTTTTAGATGCCTGGGCAATGCCAACCTCCCTGCCCACCAGCAGGTCAAGGTCCTGGTCAGTAGGGTAGAGGCAATGCGCGATGATTGTTGGCTGGTCCAGAATGCCGGCGTCTGCCAGCACTTGCAGCGGCGTTTTACCGTAGCGTTCAAGAGACAGGCTTATTTGTCCTGCGGTTTCGGCTGCATGAATGTGGTTCCCAACTCCCAGCCGGGCGGCTTCTTTGGCGCAGCGTGCCAGAAAATCGGGATCGCAGAGGTAGGGTGAATGAGGTGCGAGCCAGGTGGTGATGCGACCATCAGCTTTACCCTGCCAGCGTTCTACAAAGCGAATAGTTTCTTCCAACTGGTCGTAACCCTGGTGCCCAAACACCGCCCAACCAAGATTGGCGCGGGTACCAGCCTGTTCGACCGCTTGCGCCACCCTATCCATCTCAAAGTAATGGTCTGCCACGCAGGTAATACCGGCGGAAATCATCTCCGCCAGCCCCAGCATGGCACCCCAGTAGATATCGTCGGGGGTCAGGTTGGCTTCGAGTGGAAAAATTACCTTGTTAAACCAATCATTCTCATTCACATCTGGTCCGGCGTTACGGAAGAGCACCATCGGTACGTGCGCGTGGGTATTGAGCATTCCTGGTACAGCCAGCATGCCGGTTGCGTCGATTAATTGGTAATTTGCCAAAGGCTGAGCGGAGGTTGGCTGAATTGCACTGATCTGGTTGCCCTCGATCAGGAGATCCTGTCCAGGTAGAAACTTGGGTTCACTACCCTCAAAAGTCAAAACCTCAACATTCCTGATCAGCAGTATAGCCATTTTATCTCCATTACTTCCAAATATTACTAAAAATTGTTGACCAGGCTGAGTGCATTTTGGATAGAGCGGTCAAGGATCGTTTCAACTGCTTCCTTACCCAAATCGAGCCCATCCACGGCTACTTCATCAAAGCGCGGTATGCCCCAAAACTCGCACAAAGCCTCCAGATAGCGTGCGCCCATCTCTAGTGGTGACTGGGTGTAATCCCCACCGCGGGTGGTCAGATAGAGCAGCCTTTTCGCCTTGCACAAGCCAAAGGTGCCGCGTTGGTCTGCACTGAAGGTGATGCCATCCACACAAATGTTCTCAATGTACAGTTTTAATAACGCAGGGAAGCCCAAATCCCAGAATGGCGCTGCCACGACCACACGGTCTGCCTGGCTAAACTGGTGGGCATAGCGAAAACGGGAGTGATCGCGCTTGTTCTCAGCCAAAAGGCGTTCGCGTTGGGCAAAAAACCCTTCACTCAATGGCACCAGCGGTTCATCCATCAGGCACAACTTTTCAACCTGGTATTCCTCATGCTTTTCTAAAGCAGTCAAAAAGGTTTCGGCTAGAATTCGTGTTCGTGATTCCTCCCGCCGGATGCAGCAATCTATGTAGAGCACTTTTACCATTCGAACACCTCAGGAACTTTCAAATTGCCTTCAAATATGGTTTGCTGCACTTCAGCCTGTGTGGGAATGGAATCTGCTGCTCCTGGACGCTGGACACACAATGCTGATGCCGTAGTTGCCAGGCGCAGCGTCTCCGAAAGGCTGAGCCCTTCCAGTATGCCGTAGAGGAAATAGCCACTAAAGGTATCCCCGGCTGCCGTTGTATCAACAGCTTTCACACTGCAGCTGCCGATGCTTGCGAAATGACCATTTTGACTGCATTGTGCTCCCCGTGAACCCAACGTCAGCAGGATGCCGGCTTGAGGGTAACGTTCGGCCAAGCGCTGCAGCAAGCCTTCGTCTGCTTCCCCACCAACAATCCCGGCACCTTCAACTTCGTTAACAATCAGCCAGTCGAGCAGGTGGATTGGATAGGTGTTGACCTGGTTGGAGTATGGGGCAGCATTCAGTGCCACTTTCAAGCCCTTCCTCGCTGCTTTTTCGATTATCTCTCCCACCAGGTTGGTTTCGTTTTGCAGAAGCACCAAGCCCTCGCTGCCAAAAGCAGCCAAGGTTTGATCGATATAGTCTTCGGTCAGCATCTGGTTGGTTCCGCCATAGAGCAAAATACAGTTTTGCCCGGAGTCCGCCACCTGGATGATGGCATGCCCGCTGACTTCCGCGGAAGCCTGCATAAGCGAAGTGTTCACGCCTGAAGCTTGCAACTTCTCAACCAAAAAAACGCCATCCCGTCCTGCGATGCCGGCGTGGAACACCTGGCTTCCGGCTTTGGCTGCTGCAATCGACTGATTGAGCCCCTTACCGCCACTGTTGATCATGTAGGCTTTGCTGTGTTTGGTTTCACCGGGTTGAACAAAATTGTCAACGCGGTAGACGTGGTCAATGTTGAGGGAGCCGAAGTTGAGAATACGCATACGCAGTCCTTTGGATTGATTTTAGCGATTGAGACAATTATACTGGTAGAAGCCTACCAAAACGGAAAAGAGGACCTATGCTGCAACCCCATATTCAACTCGACGAGACTGTTCAAGCCCATTGCGCCTTATTACCCGGTGACCCAGCCCGGCTCGACCGGATTGCACCTTTTTTGAGCGAAGTGAAAGAATTGGCTTACAACCGTGAGTTTCGCAGCTTGCGTGGCACTTACCGGGGTTTGCCTGTTCTGGCAGTTTCGACCGGTATCGGTGGGGCTTCAGCTGGGATTGCCGCGGAGGAGCTTTACAACATCGGGGTTAAGGCGATGATCAGGATAGGCAGTTGTGGTGCACTACAAGCGAAGGTGAAATTGGGCGATCTGATTATTGTCAATGGCGCGGTGAAGGACGACGGCGCATCAAAAACCTACAGCCAGGCTGTTTATCCCGCTGTACCTGACGCGGAACTGATGATCGCTTGTATTGAGGTTGCCAAAGAGCGAGGTTATGCCCACCATGTTGGGATTGCCCGCAGCCACGATAGTTTCTATACCGACCAGGAGACAGAGATCGATGCCTATTGGTCGCGCCAGGGGGTGCTCGGAGCGGACATGGAAACCGCGGCACTATTTACCATTGGCAGTCTGAGAGGCTTTAAGACCGCTTCGATCCTGAATAATGTTGTGGCTTACGAGCAAGATACTGCTGAGTCGATTGGTTCTTATGTTGGTGGCGAAAATTTGGCTATGCAAGGCGAGCAAAACGAGATCCTTACTGCACTGGAAGCCTTGCACAAGGTTTTCAAACCTTAATAAAGCATTAATTTTTGATTATCTACAAAAAAGAGCTGGTCACAAGACCAGCTCTTTTTTATGTCAGCGCTCAGCGCTGAACGATAAATTGCTATTCTGTTACTGTATCAAAAACATCTTTGGTTTTGCCAATGTTCAGCAGAGCGTTCAAAACGATACCAAAAATTGAAGCGGTTGCCAAAGCAGGCAGTTGCATTCCGAAGAAGGGGATCATACCACCGAAATAATATTGTCCACCAATGGCGATGACAGAAATTGTGGCGATGACAGCGATGTTCTTTGCGCTGAACATATCAACTTTCTTGTCGATCATGATGGCGATACCCTGGGCAGCGATAGCACCAAAGAGGTAGATTTCCAAACCACCGATAACGCTCAAGGGAATGGAGTAGATGGCTTTCACCAGGGGGGTGAAGCAGGCGATGATCATCGCGATGATCGCAGCGGTGATCAGCACAGGGACTGAGAAGACGCGGGTGATCGCCATAGCGCTGATGTTTTCACCATAGTTGGTACCAGCAGGACCGCCCATGAAACCGGCTACGATATCACCAACACCGTCACCGATCAGGTTGCTGCCGAGGCGGCTGGCGAGGTCATATTTCTTTTCTCTGCCGAGTTTCTTTGCCAGGTCATTCACATAGACATCCAACTGGTAGATGTGAGCTGTGGATTCTGGAATTGTGGCAAGGGCGACTGGCATGATTGCGAGCGCGGCTGGCCAATAGACGGTAGGAACTGTAAAGTGGGGCAGAGCGAAAATGCCCTGGTTGGCTACGGCTTCGGGCAGGGAGCGGAACAGATCTGAACCAGTTGCAGCAGTCAGGATACCAGCGGTGACAACACCAACCAACATGCCGAGGAAAAGGGGCAGTTGGGAGAGGAAACCCTTGAGATAAACCGAGAAGACGATCGTGGAAATCAAAGTAACCAGAGCGACAATCCAAGGCAGGTTCTCGATGAAACTGGGACCTGCAACTGCAGGAGCTGCATCAGCCATGGCATTGCCAGCCAGAGTCAAACCGATAACCATTGCGATGGGACCGGTGATGGTGGCAGGTAGCACTTTATCGATTACATTCTTACCAAGTCTGTTGACGAGGAAACCAGCAGCAATGGAGATTAGACCAGACATCACGATACCGAAGGTTACGATTGCGATCTTCTCATCGGGGAGGATGGCTACACTGCTGAGGTAATCTGCACCAACCAAACCGACGATGGCACCGATATATGAGAAACTGGAGCCATAATAGAGGGGAATTTTGCCTTTAGTGACAAGGATGAAACAAAGGGTTGCGAAACCGCTGGCAAAAATGGTGGTGGAAATGTGAAACTTGGTAATGAGGGCTACGGTAATTGTAGCGGGGAACATAACAATAACTTGCTGAATTGCGTACAGCAGCAACTTCCAGAATGGTGGGGTTTCATCCGGAAGGAAACCTAAAGTACTATTTGATTTAGTAAACCAATTCATGCTTTCTCCTTTTGATCAATAATTTGAATATGCAAATTGTCAATTAAAAAACTCAAAGCTTTATACGAATTGCTGCTCTCCTTTCCTCCCATTGCCTTGCGCTCATTGAGCGCAAGGCGTTTACGAGGGATTCCGCGAATTGTTAATAGTTCAAACCAACGCCTCAATGAAGACCCGGTAGACAATCAACATCGGTACACAGAATGGATCTCTTTCCACTCTGAATACCCAGTACGATCGCTTCTGGTGAAAGAGGCAGGACATGGAAATTGATACCCAGGGCATCATAGACAGCATTGCCTATGGCTGAAGGGATGGAGATCATAGGATGTTCACCCACACCGCGAGCGCCATAAGGACCGTTGAATTGTGGATTCTCGATGTAGATTGGCACAATCTTGCCGGGCATGTCTTTCATGGTCGGGATTTTATTGTCAGTGAACGAAGGGTTCATTAACTGTTCATCCGCATTGAATTTATAGCCTTCCAACAGCGCTGAACCCAAACCTTGCAAAACACCACCGCAGATCTGACCATAGATGAGTTTTTCGTTGATCACCTGTCCAACGTCAAAGGCGGAGGCAACTTTGAGGACCTCGATACTGCCGGTTTCGACGTCAACTTCGATTTCAACTGCGTGGGCTCCAAAGGTCCAGACTGCTGCAGGGTTTCCCTGACCGGTTTCGGGGTGCAAATTGGTCAGACCATCAGCAATGCTGCTGCCGCTGGCAATTAGTGGACCACCAATACCAGTGCCGTTCGGGTACATGTAACCAAGGGCAATCTGCTTGTAGGTCAGCCGGCGTTCGGGGCTATGACGATGGAAAATTACACCATCAGCATGCTCAAGGTAGTCCGGTTCTGTTCGCAGTGCCTGGGCGGCAACATCTTTCATTTTTCTCAGCATCTCGCGGCAGGCTTTGATTACTGCATTGCCAGCCATGAAAGTGAGTTTAGATGCCACCGTGTTCCAGTCATAAGGGTTGGCACGGGTATCGATTTCTGCTGAAATTTGGATATGTTCAATCGGAATGTCCAGTTCCTGGGCAGCAATTTGTGCAAGCGCTGTGATAGCACCCTGACCAAAGTCAACTGCGCCGATCATCATCTTGACATGCCCATCGCCATTCATTTGCATGATGACAGCAGTCGCCGTATTGGCAGGCATTGCCGGTGCTTTTTGAAGCATGGCAAAGCCTTTACCGCGCACCTTGCCAGTTTTCCACTCTCGTTGGCGCTCTTCTTCAGTCTTTCGACCAGTCCAGCCGATTTCCTTGACGACAGCCGTCAGACATTCCTTGGGGCTACCGTTGCTTGCTGTGATTACTTCACCACTCATGGTCTGGAAACCGGGTTCCAGTAGATTCTTCATGCGGAATTCGTATGGGTCAATCCCAAGTTTCTGAGAGAGGATGTCCATCTGGCGTTCGATGCTCCAGTGGGTTTCCAGATGTCCAAAACCGCGATAAGCGGTGCTGAACACTTTGTTGGTGTAAATGGTTTTTGAGTCAATACTGGCATTGTCGACGATGTAAGGTCCAACGCCTGAATAGACCGCGGTCTTTCCAACGTTGACACCATAGTCGGCATAGGCACCACTATCCCAATCATACACAGCCTGGACTGCGGTGAGTTTACCGTCTTTGGTAACACCGGTCTTGATCCGTCCGCGCATTCCGGCACGGGTTGGCAACTGGTTAAACTCCTGCTCGCGGGTGGCGCGAACCTTCACGGGCAAACCACCAGCAGCTCTTGAAAGCAGCGTGGCAAGCGGTTCAAGGTGAATACCTGCTTTACCGCCAAACCCGCCACCAACATAGGGAATATGGACTTCGACATCCGATTCAGAGACACCAAAGCTATCTGCCATAATTTGGCGGATGGCAAAGGGTGATTGAGCGGATGACCAAATCTTTATCTTGTTGGAGAAAGGGTCTGCCTGTACGATGGAAACGTGGGTTTCCATTGGTACGTGAGCAACAGCTGGGAGTGAGAAATCATTCTTAACAACCAGGTCCGATTCAGCGAAAGCCTTGTCCAGATCGCCCTTCTTGCTCTTGTTCCAGCTGGCAATATTTGAATCTTTCTGGGGGAAGAAGACGCCGACATAGTGTTTCAGTTCGTTGATGTCTTCGTGAACCAGAATTTTTGCTTCAAGGGCTTCATCCACGTTGTGAACAGGCTCCAGCGGTTCGTAAACCACTTCCAGTAGTGAAATGGCGCGTTCAGCAGTCTCTTCATCCTCAGCAGCAACAGCAGCAACCACATCACCCTGATAGCGAGTTATGTCCTTGGACAAAACACGTTTGTCTTGCATGTAGAGACCAACCAGGATATCTGAGTCCTCACCGGTCAAAACAGCGCGAACACCGGGCAAGGCTTTGGCTTTGCTGGTATCAATGGAGACGATCTTGGCGCGGGCGTAGGGGGACAGGAGGCATCTGGCGTGTAGCATACCAGGTAGTTCCATATCATAGGTATAAACAGCCTGACCGGTTACTTTCTCGCGTGCGTCTTTACGATCATAGCGCTGACCAACGCGTTTGTACTTTGATTGGTACTTTTTCTCGTCCATTAGCGACCCAACTCCTTTCGTTCACGTTCCACTGTGCGTTTCACAGCATTCATTATTGGAATGTATCCGGTACAGCGGCAAAGATTTCCACTCAGAGTTTCGATGATCTCTTCATCGGTTGGGTTTGGGTTGTTATCCAGCATGGCGCGGGTTGACATCAGGAAACCTGGTGTGCAGAAACCACACTGCAGAGCGTCTTCGCTGACGAACTCTTCTTGCAGGATGGAAAGTTTTCCATCTTTTGCCAGACCTTCAACCGTGGTGATCTGCGCGTCTTGTGCCTCGACTGCCAGGATGATGCAGGATGTCACGGCTTTACCGTTCATTATGATCGTGCAAGCGCCGCATTCCCCTTCACCACAAGCTTCTTTGGTGCCAAACAATTTTAGGTTGTCCCGCAGGAAATGCAGTAGGGTCATATTTGGGTCAACATCGCGAACGACAGGGCGACCGTTGACGGTCAGGCTCAGGGTCACTTTCCGTTTGCCTGATTCAATATGCTCAGTATACATAGAACAGTCTTTGTCCATGCTTAATCCTCCTTACCAATAAGATTGAGCAGTCCACGTTTCAGCAGCACGGATGCAATTTGCAGGCGATAGAGTGCTGAAGAACGGACATCAGAGATTGGATGGATATGCTGGCTAATTTCATCGGCAGCCCATTCAATCGTTTCTTGAGATAGTCCACGCTCGTTAATTTGATCTTCAAGAGCGAAAAGACGTTTTGGTGTGGGGGCGACTGCGCAGATGCCAATTGCCACTTTACCATCCGGCTTGATGCGGCTGGCGACACCAACTGTGGCAAGATCGTGCCCGCGAAGGCGAGCCTGTCGTAAATAAATGCTCTTATCACCCTCGCCTGGATCGGGCAAGTGCACTGAAACCACCATCTCACCGCGCTGCAGGACTGTGCGTTTCACACCGGTGAAAAACTGGTGTAAAGGAACCTGACGGGTGCCTTGGGGTCCGGCTATGTTGACCAGTGCATCGTAAGCCAACAATGCAGGAGGCAAATCTGCACCTGGAGAAGCATTACAGATGTTGCCGACCAAGGTGGCACGATTGCGAAGTTGGAAAGATGCCAGGGATGCGGCAGCCTGGTTTAGCGCTGGATACTTGGCTTTGACAACTTCCGAGTCAACCACGCGATTAACCACAACAGAAGCGCCGATTGTTAAACCGGCGCCATCAACGAAATCAAATCCAGCAATCTCAGGGAGTGCTTTAATGTCCACAATATGGTCGGCATTGATCAAATTTCTGCGCAGCAGAATCATGATGTCAGTGCCACCTGCCAGGACGAAAGATTTCTCTTCCTTTTCGAGATATTGAACAGCTTCGTTGAGGTTGTGGGGCTTAAAGTATGTAAACCTACTTATCATTAAAAGCCTCCTTTTATTACCATAAAGCTTGATTTTCTCCGCTCTCTATGGAGTTCTGATCTATGGTATTTTCGTTTGAGATATCTATCAATAGTTATCATGTAAAGACTTAATTGAACACTATTCTAACATAGCGATGGAATACCCTTGTTTGTTAATCATTACAATTAATAAGTCGCAAAAAGTAAAGAGTTTGGAAAAGTTCACAACCAGTTACTCTCAATAGGCGCTTGCCGCTTAGGAAATTGTTGTTCATATTGGCTGGCAATTTCGATGAGACGGCCCTCGCTGCCCGGCAAACCAATGAGTTCAAAACCAATTGGAACACCGAGTGGGGCTTGTTGTGTGGGTGTGGAAAAGCCGGCTGGCAGGCAAACTGAAGGATAGCCGGTGATTGCCGAGAGGGCGCCATTACGCTGAACCTGGGACTCACCAACCCGGCAAACCAGTTGCTGTTGGTGCGGGAAAATCAACGCATCCAGCTGATGGCTTGTAAAAATTTCATTGATCATTTGTTGCAAAGCGGCGCGTTTTTTCAGGCGTTCTCTGTATTCAGGCGAATTGATGTCCAATCGATTAGCGTAAATAAGATTTTCTTTGATCCCAGGGTGGTATAAACCACTTGCTAGGATGGCATCGATGCTTGGATAGGGAGCATGCACTCCTTCGAGGTAGCTGTTGAGGTGGGCTTTGAGATCATACAGGTGCACGCTGACGTTCGAAACCAGATCCGCGCTTTGGATATCCTCGTGAATCTCGACGATCTCCGCGCCCATATTTCCCAGTTCTTCAATAACGCAAGCCATTACCTTGTTTACTTCTCCGTTGACTGGTTCGATGCCAACAAAGGATTTGAGTAATCCAATTTTTGGTCTACCTGAAGTTTCGGATTCAGGTAAATCACGCACAGCAATCACTTTCAGAAGAGCAGCAGCATCAGCAACATTGCGAGCCATCGGTCCTGCTGTATCCTGGGTGAGGGAATAGGGCACAATGCCGTCGTCATTGACCAAACCAACCGTTGGTCGGATACCAACCAGGTTATTAGCACTGGAGGGTGACCGAATTGAGTTGATTGTGTCGGTTCCGATGCCCACCAAGCCAAAATTCGCTGCCAGAGCTGCACCGGTACCGCCACTGGAACCCCCTGGGGTACGCGTCAGGTCATATGGATTGTAAGTTTGACCTTTGATCGAGCTAACGGATTCACCCCAGATGGCAAATTCATGCAGATTGGTCTTTGCCAGAATGATCGCACCAGCAGCTTTGAGCCTTTTCACCAGATCCGCATCCTTGCCAGTAGAAAAACCCTCCAGGCTCAGGCTGCCGGCTGTGGTGGGCATTTCGGCGGTTTCAATATTATCCTTGAGCAAGACGGGAACACCGTGCAAGCTTCCAGAAAGCTTTCCTGTTTGGTGAAGGATACGGTCACATTCTCTTGCCAGCGTTATTGCGGCTGGGTTGATACTAATGATACTTGAGAGAACCCCATCAAATTGCTGGATCCTTTCAAGGTAAAAAGCAACCAAAGCTTCGGTTGTCATCTGATGGTCAAGCAGAGAATGGTGATAATCAGCGATGTTCAGTTCCAACATATTCCTATTGTAACCCGATCTATTTAACTGATCGCCAGAAAATGCAGAAACTTACCCATCATATGCTTCTATTGTGGTAAATTGACAGAATGAACCCCAATAATGGCCTACTTATTGTCTTAAATTTACAATGAAAATGCGAGAATTTTTCGGTACAATTGGTATCAGGATGAGAAACGATCTATGCTGAAAGCATTAAAAGTACGTTTACGCGACATCCTCAAAGTCGATTTACTGGCTGGCGCAGAAGTCATAGCTGGTGAAACCGGGATGGACAACGAAATCACCTCAGTGAATGTGATGGAGGTTCCAGATATTGTTGATTGGGTCAGACCGGGTGAGCTCTTATTAACGACAGCTTACTCCATCTCCGATAATCTGGAGGAGTTCAACACCCTTCTGCCCAAATTCTCACAGAAGGGCGTCTGTGGTTTGGGCATTAAAACCAAGCGTTACATCAACGAATTGCCCGAGAGTGTGATTCAGACAGCAAACCAATTGGACTTTCCGATTATCAGAATCCCTCCGGATGTGTCGTACGGTGACTTGATGAAAGAGGTTTTTAGTTACATCATCGGTGAACAGACCCTTTTACTTGAAAAGATCAACGAATTCAATAATCAGATCCGGGATATCATGCTTCGGCGGGGGGATATGGAGGAATTTGCGGAACTGATGAGTCAGACGATGCATGCCCCAACCTTGATCTCAGACCAGGTTCACAAGAGTTTTGTTTTCCATGCTGAAGATCAGACCTGGGGTGATATCCTGAAACGGGTTTTTCCAGCAACGATTAACAACACAAGTATCCTGGCAGACCAAGGATCGATGGAAATTCGGACAAGTTTTGACCTGATCGATGGCGAAAGAGTAAAAAGATTCAGCATCCCCATTTTCTTTGAGGAGAATCTGTATGGGCATGTCTATATATGGGATGTAGACGAAACTATCAACATGGGCGATTTGTTCGTGATCGAATCTGCCACTTCTCTGATCGCTTTGCATATCGTCACCAAGCTGACTGTTACTCAGCGGGAGAATGTGCACCGGACGAACTTTTTGGAACAATTATTGAGCAACAAACCCGAATCGCAGGCTCGGGCGATTCTGGACGCAGAATATTATGGGTTTGATCCAACCGCCCATCACCAATGCCTGATCCTCAGATTGGATTATCAGGACAGAGTGAATTCAGCATCTTTACGTACCCGCAGGATCCAGGAATCGAGTCTCATTCTGACCGGTATCCTAAGTTATGTTCAGCGCAAGGCTTCTTCCCGTTACATTTGGGCTACCAAACCCCATGAAATTTATTTCTTGCTGGAGTTCGATCAAAACCTTTCTTCAGAAACGCGTGCCACACAGACCAGAATGTTTGTGTATTCGCTGATGGAGGTAGCCAGGGATCTTAATCTTGAGGACCATTGCTTCGTAGGTATTGGAAGGGCTTACCAGGGTTACCATTTGCTGGGCGACAGCCTCCATGAAGCCCAACAGGCTGTGCGTATCCTTCAGAACAGTCAGAAGAAAGTCAAAGAGCATTATGGCTTTTTTGAAGAGATGGGGATAGCCCGTTTGTTTGGAACGCAAGAGATTCGGTCGGACTTGCTTGGTTATGCTGACCAGGTGCTTCAACCAATTCTGAAGTACGACTCGGAACACGATGGGAAATTACTGGAAACCGTCCAGGCATATTTTGAACATGGCGGCAACTTGCGCAAGATCTCCGAAGTGCAGTTTACGCACTATAACACTGTTGTTTATCGAATCAATCGTATCCGGGATTTGCTGAAAATTGACTTGAAGGATCCTGAGACAGCGTTCTCCATTCAATTTGCTCTCAAGATTCGTGATTTACTTGGCTGATATGTTGATGAAAATGATGAAAGCAATCACAATAGCTGACGACCTGGTTGAATTTCTTGAGAATCACCCAAGCCATTTGGCACGTGTTCATTCTGTGTTTCGCCATTCCGTTAATTTGCTGATCAATGAGGATGAGTTGATCACACTCACTAACCAGGGTGAAATCACACCTATGGGATTGACTGTAGACAGCATTGAAAGCTTCACAAAATATCTACAACCTGGCGATGATTTGATTCTGGATGTAGACCAATTCAGGTCAGCAGATGGATGCTTTTTTCTCCAATTACAAAACACGCAGGTTTGGGAGAGTGGAGCGATGACGAACCTGGCGCTTCGACCAGTTGATCAGGTTGACCGCATTAATCTCCAGTTATCAGAATGGCTGGGGAGACAACCCGCTTTGGGGCTGCTGCCACTTTTGCCACGCCTGACTAAGCAAACAGCCAGCACCCAATCGGCAGAACTTAACATTTACAGTCGCTACATTGCTGATGACCTTGAAGCCTTCACCAATGCGATTGCTGCTGATGAATGGGAGCTTGCTTTGAAAGTGACGGATAGATTGGTTGGTTTTGGCATGGGTTCCACCCCCTCGTGTGATGATTTTTTGGCAGCTTACCTGGTAGTGTTCAAAATCGCTGAAATGTCAAACCCTGGTTTTTATCCATGGGTCAGCGAGTTCAACGAGGTTTTAGCTAAGAAAGCGAAAAAAGGCACCACACTGATTAGTGCAAATATGCTCAGACATGCAGGAAATGGAAAAGTCAGCCGGAGTCACCAACAACTTATCCAGACCTGCTTGTTCAACGATACAAAGGACAGGCTTCAATTAGCCAGCCACGTGTTACAGCATGGAGCGACCTCCGGCGGAGATTTTTTGCTTGGATTGGTTTGTGCTTTAGCCTGGTATCGAAATTCAATTTTGGATTATCAAAAGGAAGGAGTGAATGCATGGGTTGATTTAAAACAATCACAACTCATGCCAATCTTATGACCCTACAAACGAGTATTAAAAGAAACGCTTATTACGACTCCGTAACACTGATGCTGCTGACGAGAGAATTGCAGAAGCTGGAAGGTGTTGAAGACTTGCTGGTGGGTATGGGCACAGACCTCAACCTTGGTCTGGCAAAAGGACTTGGTCTGGCTACCGACGAGCTCGACTCTTTGACCGTAAATGACCTCTTCATTGCCGCAAAAATTGACGACTCACTGGTTTCTATGCAGGTGATCAAAGATGCTTTCAATAGTTATCTAAACAAAGGCGCCGAATCTGAAAGCGCTGAGGATTACCAACCACCATCCCTGCAAGCTGCAATCCAGGCGGTTCCCGGAGCGAACATGGTGCTGATCTCCGTACCTGGGCAGTACGCGGCAGCTGAAGTTGAAGATGCTCTGGAAGCCGGTCTGCATGTTATGTTGTTTTCTGACAATGTGTCGGTGGAAGATGAACTACGGCTTAAAACGAAAGCAGTGGAAAAAGGGCTGCTGATGATGGGTCCGGACTGTGGAACAGCGATCATCAATGGTGTGCCGCTTTGTTTTGCTAACGCTGTAAGAAGGGGCAAAATTGGCGTGGTCGGAGCGTCTGGTACTGGCACGCAAGAAGTTACCGTTCAGGTTCACAAGCTTGGCGAAGGACTCTCTCAGGTCATCGGCACCGGAGGGCGTGATCTTAAGGATCAAATTGGCGGACTGATGATGATCCAGGGCTTTGAAGCGCTGATTGCTGACCCTGAGACTGAAGTGATCGTTCTCATCTCCAAACCACCATCTCCTTCGGTGGCAGAAAAGATTTATCGCATCGCCAAAAACAGCCCCAAACCAGTGGTGATCGACTTTATTGGAGGAGACCGTGCCGCTATTGAGGCAGCAGGGGCAATCGCCTGTATCAGCCTTGAAGATGCCGCTCAGAAAGCGGTCAATGTGCTCCGCGGACAAACGTTTGAAGACTTTGCAGGGTTCTCGCTGTCCGAAGAATATATCAACTGCATCGTTGATACCTCTGTCGCTAAACTAAAGAGCGATCAAACAGAATTACGCGCGCTCTTCACCGGTGGAACACTGGCAGATGAAGCCATGAAGCTTTTGGGCGAGCATTACGATATTTATTCCAACATTCCGCTCTCACCAGAGATGGCGATCAAGAATATGCCCGAAGGACGCGGGCACCTCTGCCTTGATCTTGGTGAAGACGAATTTACTCGTGGCAGACCGCACCCGATGATCGACCCCCAAACCCGTACAGAATTTTTTGAGTCCCATGTAGACGGGCAGACCTCGGTGATCCTGGTGGACGTTGTACTTGGCTTTGGTTCACATGTAGATCCGGCAGGGGCGGTGGCTGACTCTGTGCGGGAAATCCGCCAAAGACTTACCGTGCAAGGCAAGGATGTAGTGGTAATTGCCTCGGTTTGTGGCACCGATCTGGACAGCCAGAATTTGAATAAATCAGTTGCCACTCTTGAAGAAGCGGGCATAATTGTTTTGCCATCCAATGCCCAGGCAGTCCGGCTTACTGATAAAGTAATGCAGCGCATAATGAAAGGAGCATAAGATGTCAGTTAATGACCTCTTTAATCAAGACCTCAAAGTTGTCAATCTCGGGTTGAAGTCCTTTTATACCGATCTAAAAACCCAGGGCGTAACCGCAGTCCACGTTATTTGGAAGCCAAAAGCAGGCGGCAAGAAGAATATGCTCAACTTGCTAAACAAGTTAAACAAGACCAAAAGTTCATAATTTGAAAGGAGTGAGACATTGTTAGATTTTATTGAAAACGCAAACAAGGAAGCTCTGGAAATTATCCAGAACGGACAGCCGACATTGATCGGTCTTGGAATTGCCGAAGAGGTTATCCCAGGTATGGCGAAAGACCTGTTTCTGCATGCTGGACCACCGATTACATGGGAGAAGATGTCTGGTCCGTTGAGAGGCGGCGTTATGGCTGGACTGATGTATGAGGGTCTGGCTTCCACTCCTGAGGAAGCTGCTGAATACGCGGCCTCAGGAAAGGTGCGGTTTGCTCCATGCCACCACCTCAATGCTGTTGGTCCCATGGCAGGTATTGTGACTGCCAGAATGCCAGTCTGGATCGTGGAAAACAAGGCTTATGGCAACCGCGCATACTGTACCTTAAATGAAGGCTTGGGCAAGGTTTTACGCATGGGTGCCTATGGACCGGAAGTGATCAAACACTTGCAGTGGATGGAGACGGTGCTTTACCCTGTGCTCAAGGAAACCATCGAGATCCACGGACCGATCGACCTGAAGACCATGATTGCCCAAGCAGTGCAGATGGGTGATGAGTGCCACAACCGAAACAAAGCAGCAACCTCGTTATTGATCCGTGAGATTGCTCCCAGCATTTTGAAAACTTCGTTTAGTAATGAAGATAAAATCGCTGTACTGGAATTCCTGAACAGCAACGACCACACCTTCCTGAACCTTTCCATGCCGGCTGCAAAGGCAACTTTAGAGCCTGCTGGAAATGTGAAGCACTCTTCCATCGTATACACCATGGCACGCAATGGTACGGAATTTGGTATTCGCGTAGCCGCTCTGGGCGACCGCTGGTTTACTGCTCCGGCAGAGATCATCGATGGGTTGTACTTCCCAGGCTTTTCCATGGAAGATGCCAACCCGGATGTCGGCGATTCGTGCATAACTGAAACATTGGGTATCGGCGGGTTTTCGATGGCGACTGCACCGGCAATTGTGCAATTTGTTGGTGGAACACCTAAAGATGCGGTACGCTATACAACTAGCATGTATGAGATAACCACTGAAGAAAGCCGTGCCTATAAATTGCCCCCGATGAATTTCAGAGGCGCGCCAACCGGAATCGACATTCGCAAGGTGATCGAAACCCAGGTTTTACCCGTGATCAACACCGGCATTGCCCACAAAGTTGCGGGTGTTGGCCAGGTTGGTGCCGGAATTGTGCACCCACCAATGGCTTGTTTTGAACAGGCATTAGAAGCGTATGTAAACCTCCTTGATGACGAAGGTCTCTTGGAGGAATAAAAATTTGGAGGAACTATGATTAAAAATTGGGACAAAATGAAAGTTTACGACCTTAGCCAACCTACGAGTATTCTTACTCCGCCCTGGCCTACCTACGAACCACTGCAAGTGAAGTTCTTCAAACGTTTGGCACCGAATGGCGCTAACGGTATGCTCATCACCACATCCAATCATGTGGGTACCCACCTGGACGGTCCACTTCATTTTGATACCTCTGGGCGAGATATTTCATCACTCGAAATGACCAAACTGATGGGTCCTGGTGTGGTCGTCGATCTGTCTGATATCTCTGAAGACTGGTCTATCTATACACCCCAGGATATTATGGACCGTGTGGAAGTCAAAAAAGGCGATATCCTCTATATCAACACCGGCTACCATAAATACGGTTGGGACCAACCAGACGCAGACGAACGCCGTTATATGCTGCGTCACCCCGGACCTTCAATGGACTTTGTCGATTGGGTCAAAGAAATGGAAATCAAGCACATCGCTGTTGACTGCGGTTCTGCTGACCATCCCATGAATACCAAAATTCGCGACTGGGAACCCAAAGAAGCGGAAGCTTGCGATGCCTTTATGCGCGAGCGCTATGGTAAAGGTTTGGACGAAATTTACCACTGGCCCGATACTTATCAGGCAATGCACGTAATGGTTTTCCCCAAACCATGGGAAATAATCCATGCGGAGAACATTGGCGGCGAGATCGATAAAGTGCTGAACAAACGCTTGATCCTGGGCACTTTACCCTGGAAATTCCGTGATGGCGAGAGCGCTTTCTGCCGCTGTATCGCTATTGACGAAGTCGAGTAAATTCAAATTTATAACCTCTCAGAGTCCCTTTTCTAAAGGGACTCTGAGTGCCTGATTGATTAAATATTTTTGGAGGATTTGAAATGGGCGCATTATCTGACATTAAAGTGCTGGATCTCACCCGTGTTTTGGCGGGACCTTACGCAACAATGCTATTGGCAGACCTTGGTGCTGAAATCATCAAAATTGAACAACCTGAGAAGGGAGATGATTCCCGGGCATATGGTCCTTACAAAAACGGCGAAAGCGCTTATTTCATGAGTTTGAATCGCAATAAAGAGAGCATTACCCTCAACCTGAAAGCTCCTGAAGGAAAAGAAATCCTCAAGGAATTGGTGAAAAAAGTGGATGTTTTGGTCGAAAACTTCCGACCGGGAACAATGGAGAAGCTGGGACTAGGTTATGACGTTTTGAAAGAGATCAACCCCCGTCTCATTTATGCTTCTTCCACCGGTTACGGTCAGACCGGACCGTACAGTCAGCGGCCAGCCTATGATGCCGTGGTGCAAGCCATGGGCGGGATCATGAGCATCACCGGACAAGCAGATGGTATGCCAACCCGGGTTGGTACCTCAATCGGTGATATTACTGCCGGGCTTTTCGCTGCTATTGGTATATTAGCCGCATTGCATGAACGTGAAAACTCCGGTTTGGGGCAGATGGTGGACGTCGCCATGCTCGACTGCCAGGTTGCCATCCTTGAAAATGCAATCTCACGCTACGAATTCACAGGAGAAATTCCACGCCCGATTGGCAATCGTCATCCATCGATCGTGCCTTTCGAACCCTTCAATACCCTCTCCGACCCCATCATGGTGGCTGCAGGCAATGACCGCTTATGGTCGACTCTGTGCGATCTGATGGGTCTTGATGTTGCCTGCGACCCGCGCTTTGCATCAAACCCGCAGCGCAACGATAATTATGCTTATCTGCGTCCGATTTTGGCAGAAAAGTTTATGACCAAAACAGCCGAAGAGTGGCAAAGTATGTTCGACATGGCTGGTATCCCCAGTGGACCGATCAACACGGTTGATAAGGTGGTTGCCAATGAACAAGTGGTAGCCAGGGAGATGATCCTCGAAGTTGAGCACCCAACTGCCGGTACCACGAGAATTCCCGGCATCCCGATTAAGCTAAGCCGGACACCGGGCGAGATCCGCATGGCTGCGCCGGTCTTGGGCGCAGACACCGAGAAACTCCTCAGCCATTACCTCGGTCTCACACCCGAACAGATTGCAGAACTACGGGAAAAACAAGTGATTTAATGTAGCCTGACCATGAGAGGAAGCCAAATCCATGCGAGCTGGCTTCTTTTTGTTATGCTTGTGAAAGATTAACAGCAGCATACCCTATGCAAAGATTGTATTTAAATTGTCACCTCTATCTAAAATTGACCATAAGTTCACACATTCAAAATGGTGTGACTTAAGAGGCAAAGATGAATAAAAAATCTCTTTATGTTGATGCTCGTTGCCTTGTTGTAAACGGTGTGTATTGCAGCGGTTGATACAGACCCAATAATATCAACTGAACAAACTGAGTTGCCAACACAGGTCATGCAAGCGTTAGCAGAAACTGCAGTTGATGACACCTACATCGAAAAAGAAGGCGTTGATGTCATCTACCTTGCTGGCGGATGCTTTTGGGGAGTTGAAAAAATGATGCAGTCGATCCCGGGGGTGGTTGCCGCTATTAGTGGGTACGCAAACGGAATGGTGGAAATTTTTCTTACCTACGATCGGGTCGTTAGTGGTGATACTGGCTACCGTGAAACTGTGCGGGTTGAATATAAACCAGACAAAATAAGCCTTGATGGTCTGATATTTGCTTATTACAAAGTAATCGATCCACTCAGATGGCTGGCACTGAACCGCCATTCCAAAATGAGTATTGGGATAATTTTTGAGCGTGGGCTATATGTGGACGTCGTTACCGGTGAGCCATTGTTTTCATCCAGTGACAAATTTGCCAGCGATACCGGCTGGCCGAGTTTCTCCAAAGGCATTGACGAAAACACCTTTGTTTTCATCGAGGACGAAGAGATTGGTATGACCCGCACTGAGGTCCGCAGCCGCGCCGGAAATTCTCACTTGGGGCACGTTTTTTACAACGAAACTACTTCACCAACCGGAACCAGATTTTTTTTTGAACAGCGCCGCGTTGAGATTCGTTCCATTGGTGAGATAGAAGCCGAAGGCTATGGCTACTTGATGGACTTCATTGAATGAGGCAGGTTTTTGGGGGTCACATAAAAGGCAGATCGCCACGCTTCGCTCGCAATACCCTACGGGCCCAATGTGACGGATTTGGAGACGGATCGCCACTCGTTAACAAATATGCTGTTTTTTTGCAGGGCGGCTTTTCGAGAGAATTAATTGAGTAAATTAGGTTTTTACCTAATTGGTTCAGGAAGGCGGTAACCCAAGCCATAGGCCGCAACAAAGCTCTTGCTTGCGCCTGAAGTATTGCAATGATAGCGTTGTTCATTGACCATAAAATGCAACTAATAAGATAAAATTCAAGCATGGAAACGAACGAAAGAGACGAAAAGGCAAACAAGCGCAGGGATCTGGACCCTGTTTTTGAGAAACCAACAGAAGCAGACCCATCCACTACCAAATACAACGATTCGCCGCCCTGGGGTTGGGGGACCAAGCTGATTGTCGGATCGTTGCTGGTGGTAGGTTTTCTGGCTTTGGTCTTTTACTTCAACGATTATTTCAAGTTGGTTCTGACAGCTTTTCTGCTTTCTTTCTTGCTCTATCCATTCTGTGATCTGCTGTGCAAGATTGCTCACTTGCGGTGGCGGGTTTCCGTGGCGATCGTCTATCTGCTCATTGCAGGTTTGTTGGTCTGGTTACTTGCGAGAGGCGGCACAAGCCTTGCTTCTCAGGTGCAAAACCTGTTTCAGACGGTCATTGATAACATCGATAACATCACAATGTGGTTGGAAAAGTGGTCCAGCCAGGTAATCCTGATTGGACCGTTCAAATTGACCACGCCACAACTTGATTTTGCAATGATCGGAACATGGATTTCTGAATCATTACAACCGATCGCCAGCCAGGCTGGCACCATTGCCACGACTGTAGTTGGCAAAGTGGGTGGATTTGTCGTGAATCTTGGTATTACCTATATGGTTTCTTTCTTTATTACCTCTGAAACAGAAGGTGCCCGGCGCAGGATGATCAACATCTCGATTCCTGGATACGAGAAAGATTTCCGCCGTCTCGGATTGGAAGTTGGAAAAATCTTCAACTCCTTCATTCGCGGTGAATTCACCGTGGTGGGCATTGCAATTATTGTTTACACGATATTCTTGGGTATTTTGGGGCTGCCCTATTTCTTCATCCTGGCGTTGATTGCTGGTTTTGGACGCTTCATTCCCTACGTTGGCGCTTTTCTTGGGTGGGTTTCGTTTTTTATCGGTGCGTTGTTGCAGGATCCTACTCCATTCGGGATGACTAATATCGTTTATGCGCTTCTCATCGTCGGAATCGCGGTTGTAATTGATACGATCTTTGACCAGGTGCTTATGCCAAAGGTGATGGGTAACTCGCTGAAAGTTCACCCAGCTGCAATCTTGATTTCTGCGCTGGTTGGCGCACAATTGTTGGGGGTTTTGGGAATTATCCTGGCAGCGCCAGCGTTTGCGACTTTGAAACTGATTTTACGTTATAGCAGCCACAAATTGTTCGATCGCGATCCTTGGGAAGGAATGCAATATTATCAAAAGCCCAATGAAACCGTGTTGATGAAAGGGCTTCGAACAATTTGGGTGAAGATATCATCTTTCCTTGACAAGCCATTCAGCAAGGTCAGGCAGTGGATAAAAAAGCAAGTCGATGGAACAAGAAACAAGAAAGTCTAATACATAAGGTAAAATTTACTCGTACGCTTGCTTGCGTTGCAGGCGGTGACGTGAGATAATCGATTAAAACTAATGGAGGCAAAAATGACTGAAAACGAACCTATCACTACCACTATCGCAGAAACCGAAAACTACCTGGCTTGGAAAGCAGAAGAACCGGATGGCGAGACCACTTATCACCTGGAACTCAACAATGTCACACTGCATTTCTTCACCGAAGAATGGCAGGAGTTCCTCAAGTTGACCGAAATCATCGTCGACGAAGAACTCTAAAATTCAACCCATTTTCTATTGACAACAAAGCTTGCCCCTGGCAGGCTTTTTGTCTTTAAATCGAAGGTTCAATGCTCTGGACTTGGGCAGGCTTCCGAACATAGACCGTCGCCGAAGAATATTTACCCCTTCCGAACGAATAATAGAACCAAAGAATCACGGCATAGCCATTCAGGGGCGGGTTTAGAACCCGCACGTACGAGAGTGCATATTTATATGGAGGGAGACGAGCCACCTGCGCACGAGATGGCAAAATTTTCTGGAGGGAGATGAATACTGCTCTCTTCGCTCCCAGCACCTTGTCCCCACTAAAAGGCAGGGCAATAGAAGGTCATAGAGAATTACCGTTTGAATTTCATCCAGTCCAAACGGCGGTTGAGGCGAAACCCCAGCCGTTCTAACGTCTTTTCCATCCTGCCATCTGGAAATTCAAGCCGGGTCATTCGTCCACCCCACTCGTTGTTGACAAAATTTGCCACCAGGCTTGTTAGAACATCGTCTTCGTCCGGGTTTTCGGGAATTGCAGGCCAAAGGTAGTCGGCATTTTGCATGCCTGTCTGCCAACTTAACAAGCCGGCAAGTGCTTGCTCTTTGCGAAGCGCAAAATGGGTCAGGTTCCCTGCCCAATCCCATGAAAAGGGGTTCAACCATGCCATGGGCTGAAACTGGCTGAAATTGATTGAGGCATACCAGCGTGTATCGATGGGGTAAGTTGCTTCGAGCCAGGTTTTCTGCCTGGTCCAATCCCCCAATTGCCTGCTGGTTAATTTGAACAAGGTTGAGTCACAGTTACTTTGTGAGATCAATCTTGGCTGGGCTTGTTCAAGAACCCAGTTATTCACTCTGCGAACAACTTCGAAACCCAGTCCGGCATATAAATTTCTGGCTGCCAGGTTGTCACTGCCCACTTGAAGCCACACTTCCGAAGCACGCTTCTGCCGGGCATAGAGTAAGGCGTGTTTGGTCATGGCTGTAGCGATACCGATGTGTTGAAATTCTGGTTTGACGGCTACATTCGCGATCAGGGCGATGTGTCGAAGTTTATCCAAAAAGGAGACGATATTGATATTCCCCACAATTTGGTCATCGATCACCCAGACATAACCAGGTTGGCGATACGCGCCTGATGCAATCGCCCCCCCTTGAGTCTGGCGCTGGGCAGACTGACGCATCTGGCTGATGATGCCCATGCTTTCGGGGTCGGTCTTGAGATTAAAACTCTCTTCGATGAGATTGATTACCGCATCAGCGTCATGGGCAGGGTCATACGACTTCAAACGACCGGGGGGTGTCAAAGAAGCTTGCGTCATAAGCAGATATTGTAAATCAAAGTTAAATTAAAATAAAACCAGCTCCCGATGGAAGCTGGTAGGCTGATGTCTTATTCGGATTCAGTGTCAGAAGATCTGGGCCGACGAGCGCGGTAAACGATCCGGCCACGATCCAGGTCATATGGTGACATCTCAACCCGGACAGAATCTCCCAGCAGGATGCGGATATAATATCGGCGCATCCGTCCGGACAGGTAGGCCATAACTTCATGTCCGTTATCAAGCTTGACCCGAAACTGTGTGCCCGGGAGAGCTTCGATAATGGTACCGTCTACGGCAATCTTTTCTTCTTCTTTAGCCATAATACCTCACTAACTTGGCTACTGACCGATCGGCTTCCTGAAAGTTCGTCGAACAGCCTTCTTATCATCCATACGGCGTTGCTCGCTCTTGGAAACGAACCAGCGTTTACGTCGCACGGTGCTGAGCACACCACTCTTTACCACCTTCTTGCGAAAGCGTTTGAGTAGGGAATCCTGCGATTCATTGGGTCTCAAAGTTACACTTGTCATTTGCTATTCACCTCCTCTCCAGGTAACAACCATTGCGCGCTTATACGCGCAACTTTGCATTATACACGGTAGTCGTGGTTTAAATCAAGGCTTTCTTATATCAGGTTGTTGAGAATCAAATCCATTGCGCTCAAGGTGGTTTATTTTGAGCTATTTTTCGAAGAATCTAAAGCGACCTTCACTGTAGCGCTTGATGGTATTCATATCCTTCGTTGCATTCAGGATGACAAACTGATTGAACTCGTCCCCTCCAACCTTTGAGCATCGGTCATGTCCATGCGCAGCGGTGTGACGGAGATGTACCCCTGTTTGATTGCGCCGTAGTCGGTACCGTCTTCTATCAATCCTGAAGGAGCATCGCCACCGATCCAATAGTAAGGGACTCCGCGAGGATCCATTCTTTTCTCCAGTGCATCGTGGTAGAGACGAACGCCCTGCCTGGTGAACTGCACGCCGGCATAATCACCTTCCGGACGGTAAGGGATATTGATGTTCCAGATCGGCGCTGGCAACTGCCCATCCCAATGCTTGAGTAATTGCGCAATGATCCTGGCAGCGGCTTCGGCTGCCGAGCTGTAATCCAGTGGACCCTGGTGATATTCAGGCGCATCGATTGAGACGGCAAACCCGGGCACTCCGTTGATGGTGCCTTCCATGGCTGCTGTTACGGTGCCTGAATAAGTCACATCCAGACCGACATTTGCATTGGGGTTGATCCCAGAGACAACTGCGTCGAATTTAATCTCCAAGGCACCCATCATCGCCAGAGCGACACAATCCGATGGAGCTCCATCCGAACTCCAGGCTTGGCTGCCATCAGCAAGGTTGGTGGCCCGGATCCGCATTGGTCGGCTCATTGTCTTCACATGCCCGCAAGCAGACCAATTGTGATCGGGTGCCAGCACGCTGATTTCAACCCCATCCATGCCGCGAACTGCTTGAGCCAAAGCTAATAGACCAGGCGCGGTGACCCCATCATCATTTGTGACCAGGATTCTTTTTGTCATTCAACCTCTTAATGGCGTTTTCTTTTCTTCTTTTTGGATGCCGAAGTGTTTGCCTTGTTCGGCGCAGTGTCGCCCTCAGCTTCAGCTGGTTTGACCGGTCTGTAACGGAACATATAGCTGATAACACCCTGCCGAACCTCGCTAAGGAGGTCGCTGAACATGGTGCTTGCCTGTCGTTTGTATTGCACCAGTGGGTCACGCTGGGCGTAGGATTCCATGCTGATTGAGACGCGTAATGCTTCCATCTTGGTCAGGTATTCCACCCAAGATTCGGTAATAGTGCGCAAAAGCAAATCGCGGTAAATGCGGTTTTGGGTTTGAGTGCCCATCACGTTCTGAATGCGTTCAGCGAGTTCGTCCTCGATATCTGGGATGGACTTATCAGAAACGTCTTTCCATACTGAGTCGCCAAGTTCGTCGCTGAG
>JBCFBG010000009.1:13855-19103 GCA_038562515.1 Anaerolineaceae bacterium | reverse complement strand
TGCGGTTTTGGGTTTGAGTGCCCATCACGTTCTGAATGCGTTCAGCGAGTTCGTCCTCGATATCTGGGATGGACTTATCAGAAACGTCTTTCCATACTGAGTCGCCAAGTTCGTCGCTGAGCGCTTTACGGGTATTTTCTGGAAGTCCACCGAGTTTGAGCTCGTTTGCCTGCAGTTGGCTCCACTCGTTCGCGCCGAAAATTTCAGCCAGTTTTTCTTCCGCAGTGTGCAAGTGCTCTAAAATTCGATTGCTTAGTAATTCACTGGATTGTCCACTGACCTCGTCAGCAATTACGAAAACGTAATTCAGGCGGCTGTGGGTGCGCATCTCACGCTTGTGGGTGCGCTCATCAAAACCAATATGCTTGCCCTGGGTGGTGAGCTGCAGCACCTTCAAGAGGGCGTCATCGTCCTCAAGCGCCTCTTCCATTAGATCCTGGTTGGCTTCAAGGTCCTTTGCAACTTCCTGATTTTCACCAAACAAGCGTTCTGTGCGTCGGTTCAGGGTTGATGTTATTTGATCATTCAACTGAGCCCGCAGTTCGCTGAAGGGCAGGTTTGCCAAATCGGTTGCCTTGAGAGCCCATTTTTCGCCAAAACGGCGTTCAAAGGTCATGATCAGGCGGCGGGCAACGTTGAGGGTCAGGCTGGACCTTAAAATTTCGGTCAAGGGTTTCTTCAGACTGCGGGGGTCTTCCTGCAGGGTTTGTATCTCCTTGGAGCCCAGTTTCACCGAAGATCCGAGGATGGAGCTCAGTTCAGCCTGGTAATCGTGCTTTTCTTCAGGATCAAGACTCTCCAGGTAGGCATCCACCGTGTCTTCGCCGGCTTCAATTTGCGTTTTCAAATTTTGTTCGAAATGGCTAAACAGCTCTGCGGCGCCAGACTGAACATGCTGATTCTCAACCTCTACCGTTTGTTTTGCCAGTTTGAGGATTCCACTTGTCAAGGTTTCAACTTTATCAGCATCTTCCAGTTTATCCATCACAGCTTGGAAAGTGAAGGAAGGATAGGTGCCAAAATTGGTGTTGATGCTGGGCTGAATTTCTTCCAGGTATGCCAGCAGTTTCCAGGGACCTTCCGGGTCCGCCAAGCTTGATTCAACCCGGGTGCGCAGTTCTGTCTGGAGCATCTCAGAGACGTCTTCACGTAGATCTGTTTTCGTAAAAATTTTGTCACGTTCCTTGTAGATGCGGTTGCGCTGGGTGTTGAGGACGTCGTCATATTCCAGGAGGTGCTTGCGCACGTCAAAGTTGGAACCCTCCACCCTGGTTTGAGCCTGCTCAACAAGTTTATTGATCATGGACATTTCTATGGGCATATTTTCATCGATTTTGAAACGCGAAAGCATATTTTCAAGCTGCTCCCCGCCAAACATGCGCATAAGTTCGTCTTCAAGGCTGAGGTAAAAGCGAGATGAACCAGGGTCACCCTGGCGACCAGCACGACCGCGCAATTGGTTATCGATCCGGCGAGCTTCATGCCTCTCCGAGCCGATCACGTGCAAGCCGCCCAACTCCCGCACCTTCGCCATATCTTCCATATATCTGACAAAGGTATCAAGAGCAAGCTGTTCTTCTTCGTCTTCCAGCGCGACCTGCAGATTTTTCACTGCCTCCAGTCGTTCGGGCAAGGTCATGTTGTAGGGATCTTCCGGACTGTACTTTGCCAAAACTTGGTTGACCTTTGAGAGGAGCGCTTCGTTCAACTCCCCGCCAAGTTTAATGTCAACACCACGACCAGCCATGTTCGTCGCAATGGTCACTGCACCAAAAGCCCCTGCTCCAGCTATGATCAGGGATTCTTCGGTATGCTTGCGGGCATTCAAGACTTTATGAGGAACGCCGCCATCAAAAAGCGGCTGTAGTCTCGCCCAATCCTTGTCTTCCAGGTAGAGGGCTTCTAGTATTGCTGTCCGGTTGCTTTCGTCGGTAAGATCCATACTGGTTAAGCCATATTCACGACCCAGCCGGCGCAATTCTGCCATACGCAGTTGGTCCAGCGGTTCGTTCAGGGCAGCCAGTTCCGGCGCGTCCAGGTAATCTTCCACTTTTGCGCCTTTAGCTTTGAGCCAGGCGTTTTTGATCAGACTGACCTGCAATAACCGCCTTACTTGTTCGGAAGCCAATCTTTCTGAAAGCCGTTCTGAGTTTTCTACGGAGGTGGTGCCTACCAATTGTGGTCTGCCGATCACATGGTAGCGGATGATTTCCATAACCATGGCGCGGATTTTTCCCTCGGTTGTGCGATAGATTACATCCGGATAGTCTTTTCGTTTGTAGAAGAGGGGCATCTGGGTAGAGTCGCCATCTTCAAAATAGTAGGTATATTTGTAACCATCCTGATCTTTGGTTTCTTCGGCTTTCAAGCCCGAATCGCCCCGTTGAGCCTTGTATTCAAGGTTCGAGGGAATCGCCAAAACATCCAGTCCGTAAATTCGATAGAACTCTTCCTTTTCGGTTAATGCTGTTCCGGTCATACCTGCCAGTTTGTTATACATGCGGAAATAATTCTGAATGGTAATCGTCGCGTGGGTGATGTTTTCTGCCTGGACTTTGACGCCTTCTTTCGCTTCAACAGACTGGTGCAGACCATCAGACCATCTTCTGCCAGGCATCATGCGGCCCGTGAATTCATCTACGATGATGACCTCACCAGCTTGCACAATGTATTCCTTATTGCGATGAAAGAGATGTTGAGCGCGCAAAGCTTGCTCCAGGAAGCCGATCAGACGAGCTTGCTCAGGGGTGACGTCTTCTGGTCGCTCCGGGTCCGAGAGCTCCATGCCGAGCATTTCTTCCACATGTGCGAGACCGACTTCGGTCAGAGAGATCATTTTCTCTTTTTCACCAATCTCATAATCTTCCGGGTTGAGCGCTTTGACAACTTGCGCCATGCGGATGTAATTTTCAGAATCTTCGTGAGCCGGACCTGAAATGATCAGAGGGGTACGAGCTTCGTCGATCAGAATGTTGTCAACCTCATCGATAATAGCGTAATTGTGACCGCGTTGGACACGCTGATTCCACTGCATGGAAATATTGTCGCGCAGGTAATCGAAACCAAACTCACTGTTAGTCCCATAGGTGATATCAGCTAAGTAGGCAAGCTGGCGTGAGGTCTGGCGGAGGAAGTTCTGATCTTCGTTGAGCGAATGCTCATTGGGGTCGTATAAATAGGCACGGGGGCTGCCTTCTACAGCAGTAATTGACTGCAAAACACCAACACTCAAGCCCAAAAAATGGTAAATTGCGCCCATCCAACGACCGTCCCGGCGAGCCAGGTAATCGTTGACGGTGATCAAGTGAGTACCTTTACCCTCAAGCGCATTCAAATAGAGAGGCAGCGTAGCTGAAAGGGTTTTGCCCTCACCGGTTCGCAGCTCTGAGATCGCACCGTGATGCAGGTTGATGCCGCAGATAAGCTGGACATCGTAATGCCGCTGACCAAGCACACGTTTGCTCGCCTCACGAACCGTGGCAAATGCCTCGGGCAAAAGTTTGTCCATCGTCTCGCCATTTTTCAGGCGCTGTCGGTATTCATTGGTCTTTTCTTTTAGTTGCGCATCGCTTAGCTTTTCTAATTGTGCTTCCAGGGCATTGATTTGGTCAACAATCACAACCAATTCTTCAATTTTTTTTCGATGCGGATCGCCTTTTAGGAATTGGGTAAATTTCTTAAACATTGTTTTCTTCCTTTAATAACGGTTATGCAGGTTCGAAACCGCAAAAATTGATTATAGCATAGGCTAATCCTTCTACTTTTATTGTTTTAACATAACAACCCGGCGTAAAATTAGGTCAATCTTGGAGGTGGAACGATGGAAGAGCGCGGTTGTCTTGGTTGTGGATGTGGGTGCCTTGGCACCATGATTATTTTGACAATTTTGTTCCTCTTACTTGTTTGCGGATTGATTATCTGGGCATTGTTTGGTGTTGCGAATGTTCAATCTCAACTTGATTTAGGAGCGCAACTTCTGACCGTTTTTGTGCCATTAATTTAGTTTTAGATAAAGGAGTTGCTATGACAGTCTCTATTACAAAGACACGTTTTCTAATCATCGGCGGTGGCATCGCCGGCGTCAGTGCTGCAGAGGCGATCCACAAAGTCGACCCGTCTGCTGATATCACCCTGATTTCAGACGAACCAAATTTGCCCTATTTTCGGATGAGCCTGACACGTTACCTGGCAGGAGAGGTTAACCGAGATCAGCTGGACTTGCATAAAGAAGGTTGGTATCTCGAAAACCACATCAATCTTGTTGTCGGCGCCCAAGTAAATAATATCGATTCCGATTTGAAGCAGGTCACGCTGGATGATGGGCGTGTGTACACTTACGAAAAACTCATCCTGGCAAACGGAGCCAGTCCCTTCGTTCCCCCAATTCCAGGTAAGGACTTGCCAGGAGTGATGACCCTGCGTTCGTTAGAGGATGCTCAGCGAATAACCCAGATTTATGATCACCCCGCCAACGTGGTATGCATCGGAGGTGGGCTTCTGGGGCTTGAGATTGCTGGCGCGATTGCCAAGCACGGTCTGCACGTGACCGTGTTGGAAGCACTGGACTGGCTATTGCCCCGTCAATTGGGAAAAGAAGCTGCGGAATTGCTGCGCAAACAAATTGAAACGATGGGAATTTCGGTCATCGTCCCAACAAAGATCACCGCACTGGTCGGCGAGAGCAAGGTGGAAGGGGTTGAGTTGGCAGGAGAGTCGCCGGAAAAGAATCCACCAGTTTGTATTCAAGCAGAATTAGTCCTGATCAGTGCAGGTGTGCGTCCGAACCTTAACCTGGCGAAGATGGCTGGTGTTGAAATAAATCATGGGGTGCTTGTAAATGAGCACATGCAGACCTCCAAGCCGGACATTTACGCAGCTGGTGATGTGGCGGAATATCACGGCATCGTTTATGGATTGTGGATACCCGCCAAAAAGCAGGGCGAAGTCGCTGGAAGGCACGCCGCTGGTCAGCCTGCTGATTTTGCCGGAGACCCCCCTTCGACGAAACTGAAGGTACTTGGGATCGATTTGTTCAGCATCGGTCAGTTTACTCCGACCGAACCTGTTGACAAGCTGGTAGCTGCCGGTAGAGGTGATACCTATGTTGGCTTACTGTTTAGAAATGGAATTTTGATTGGTGCCAACCTGTTGGGCGAGACTGGTCTCGACCAAAAGGTAAAGACGGCGATTGAAGCCAAAACCGATTTCAGCAGTGTTTTGAAAGAATCAGTTACGTTGGAAGAGGTTG
>JBCFBG010000009.1:0-13755 GCA_038562515.1 Anaerolineaceae bacterium | reverse complement strand
ATTTTGATTGGTGCCAACCTGTTGGGCGAGACTGGTCTCGACCAAAAGGTAAAGACGGCGATTGAAGCCAAAACCGATTTCAGCAGTGTTTTGAAAGAATCAGTTACGTTGGAAGAGGTTGTCGCACAATTACCATAAAGATTCTTGAAACGATCCAGTTTATCGGGCGGGTTCCAACCCGCCCCAATTCTTGATTTCAGCCGCTCAAGCGAGAAAATTTACGTCGATTAACATGACGGCGGACCTCGAATAGACTACAATTCTTTGAACCTGTCTACAAAGAGGTCTGCTTTGTGAAACAACCTAAAAGAATTCAAAAGGCAATTGCATTAGGTCTGTCAGTACTGATTCTGGGTACTGTTTTTCAGCAATCAGTGGTTGCCGCGCCCTTTGTGCCCCCTGATTTGGAACTCCCTGAGTATTCCCTTAACACTGGTTCAGAGGGAATCGCTACTGGTGACCCTGATGCTACCCATGCTCGTTATACCTGGCCTTTCCCTTTTCAACAAATGGGACACCTTGATAGTTCTTATCAACTTTATTCTTCTGATCTTAGCGATGCCTACTTTCACCACGGCATCGATATGCTTGCCCCGAATGGAACCCCTGTTTATTCCCCATGCGCTGGTCAGGTGGTGAATGTCGAAAATTACAGTTCCCCATCGGAACTTTATTGGGAGGTGGCCATTCTTGACCCCCAGGGGTACGTCTGGCAGTATCACCACATAGAGCAGACATCCATTCCCCAAGCCATTCACCAGGCTTATGCCGGCTATCAGGCTGACCACGAGAATGGTGGTTTTATTGCTGCCAACACCCAGATTGGAAACATCGTTGTTTGGCCAGTGGAATCGTTCGGCTATATCTTCAACCACATCCATCTTAACATCCTTGCTGCTGGCGACGTGTATCTGAATCCGTTGGAGTTTCTGGATAACACTTATTGGGATGCTCAAGCCCCCCAAATTCAAAAAGCAGGGATTTTCACCGGAACAAACAACTTGCTGACGGGTAATACGATTCCGTACGGCACTGATTACAGCCTCTATATCCAGGCTCGCGATCTTTTTATGAGCCAGGTTTTTTATCTTCCACCCCATCGCATCACCTATAAATTGGATGATTCAGTTGATGTACACACAGTGTGGAATTTCCATAGTCTACCTGGGGGAGCTTCGGACACTCATTATGTGAATCAATATTTTCTTCCAGGGAAAACCAAAGGGGATTATGAGACTCGTGATTTTTACATTGACCTGGGGTTTATGAAAGATGGAAGCAATCCCCTTCCAACTGAGCCAGGTCTGCATTCGATTAATATTGAAGCCTGGGATTATGCTTACAATCGCGCGACCTGGATTTACAAGTGGATCATCACCCAACCACTACCGGACAATGGCTGCGCAAGTGGTCAGGGAGTTATCTTTACAAAGGAAGTAAGCGAGGATATGTGGGTCGAAGACGTTGATCTTGGGCTGGTGATCGCTCATGAAGCAAGGGGAGACCTGAAAGTGACTCTGAAAGGACCGCTGGATAATGCGCCCATTACGCTTATCGCTTCCTCCTCAGATACAAACCCGAGTTACAACATCCTGATTGATGATGCTTCAACGGACCCGATAGATAACGATCGCCGGGACGACCCGGTCCCACCCTTTTTCAAACGCGTCGTTGGTCCGATCATGGATGGCAGATTGGATGCTTACAATAACACCAACGCCAAAGGCACCTGGCAGGTGTTTATCTGTGATTCCAAGTCTGGTGTCAGTGGAGCAGTATATGGTGTGGATTTGCGTCTCACTCTGACCACTGACCAACCACAGGTTTACCTGCCATTGGTGAATAGATAACAGCGGTTTGTTTTCGAGCGGTAAAATTAGAAAAAAGTTAAAGGAAGACTATGGAATACAGAAACTTTGGCAAAACGAATTTCAAGCCCTCTGCGTTGGGGTTTGGTTGTATGCGGCTACCGCAATTACCGGGGGAGGAAGGTGGCATTGATGAGCCTGAGGCGACCCGAATGGTGCGCTATGCGATTGATAAGGGCGTAAACTATATCGATACTGCCTGGCCTTATCACAGTGGGCAGAGTGAGGTGTTTCTTGGCAGAGCTTTACAAGACGGGTATCGAGAAAAAATAGCTTTAGCGACCAAAATGCCATCGTGGTTGCTCGAAAAGCAGGAAGATTTTGACCGTTACTTCTCCGCACAGCTGGAGCGCCTTCAAACCGATCACATTGATTTTTACCTATTGCACGCATTGAATCAAGGCAATTGGGACACCTACCTTAAGTTAAACCTGTTCGATTGGGCCGAAAAACAACTGGCTGACGGTAAGATTCGGCATTTGGGTTTCTCTTTTCACGATGAATACCCTGTTTTCGAGAAGATTTTGACGGGTTACGACCATTGGGATTTCTGCCAGATCCAATATAACTACATGGATGTCGATTACCAGGCAGGAGAGCGTGGTCTGAAGCAGGCGGCTGAGCGCGGCTTGGGTGTAGTAGTCATGGAACCACTCAAAGGCGGAAAACTGGCTATTGAGGTTCCACCAAACCCAGTAAAAAGTGTGTTTGATAAGGCTGAGACACCACGCAAGCCAGCTGAATGGGCATTGCAGTGGCTGTGGAACCAGCCTGAGGTTGGTGTGGTACTTTCTGGCATGTCCACTTTCGAACAAGTGGAACAGAACCTGGCGAGCGCTAACCACTCTGGTGTTGGCAGTCTTTCTGAAGACGAGGTCAGTACCATAGAAAAGGTGCGCGATGCCTGGCAAGGGTTGGCACCGGTTGCCTGTACCCATTGCGAATACTGCCTGCCCTGTCCGAGCGGAGTCCTGATCCCTCAGATTTTTGCAATCTATAACACTGCCAAGATGTATGACCAGCAGGAACGCGGTCAGAATATGTACCAGAACCAGATTCCTGTAGATAGCCAGGCAGATGCCTGCATTGAATGCGGAACATGCGAGAGCCTTTGCCCGCAAAACCTGACAATCATCGATTATCTCAAGGATGCTCATGCTTACCTGAGCGAAAGATAGGCGGCATTGCTTACAGAAATCCAAACCCAGGAAAACATTGAAAGGGTCGATCGGAAAGACCGACCCTGGATTATTTTCTTGTCGTTCCTGCTGATTGGATTGATGGGGATCTGGCTGTGGGTGACACCCGCTGGTTGGTGGGAGAAGGTTCGCTTGCTGGGTTACGCAGTCTGCCACCAAATTGAAGCCCGCAGTTTTTTTTATCACGACCTGCAATCACCGTTATGCGCCCGCTGTACTGGTATGTACCTGGGCGGGCTGCTCGCTCTAATCTACCAGGCTTTCCAGGGGCGCAAAGGGCGCTTCCCGCCCGCCTTGGTCTCCATAATTTTGGGAGCGCTCTTTATTTGGTTTGGCGTGGATGGGGCGAACTCATTCCTGCACATTTTCCCTGGTTTTGAAATGGGCTACCAACCCTCTAATCTTTATCGGTTGATTACCGGAACAGGAGTTGGCTTGGGGATTGGGGCAATCTTATTGCCACTCTTTAACCAAACAGCCTGGGCAGATTGGATTAACCGCAGTTTTTTCGAAAAATGGTACAGCTTTCCCGTGCTTCTTATGCTGGGAGGGCTCCTGGTAATGGGGGTTTACAGCCAGCAACCGCTTGTTCTTTTACCAGCGATGTTCTTATCAGGCGTGAGCATCGTGGTGCTGCTCGCTTCACTTCACACAATAATTGCTTTGATGCTCACCCGGCGGACAAACAAACAGCTAACCTGGAAGCAAATGCGGTTGCCGATCTTGATCGGTTTGAATATTTGTTTTCTTCAAATCTTGTTGACCAGCTTGTTTAGATACTTGTTGACGGGTACCTGGGCGCCATTAGACCTGTGATAATCTACGGTTGTCAGTGAGCAACCGGGCTATAATTATGCTTGTCGGGAGGTTTATCACCCGGCAGGAGGAGTCATTATGACAGAAATTATTGGGGGTGTCTTAGGCGCGTTTGGACTTTCAGCATCTGCTGGTCTAAACGCCTACATTCCATTATTAGTGGTATCACTTTTAGCCAGGTTCACTAATCTAATTGAGCTGGCTGAACCCTGGAACACGCTGGAGAGTTGGTGGGTAATTGGCGTTCTGGCTGTTTTGGGAACGGTTGAAATGGTGGCGGATAAGGTACCTGCGGTTGATGATGTCAATGATGCAATTCAGACCTTTATCCGACCAGTTGCAGGAGCTATCCTGTTCGCAACCAGCGCTAAGACAATTACCGATGTCAGTCCAGTGCTCGCGATGGTTTGCGGTTTACTGGTTGCAGGATCTGTTCATGCCGCGAAATCGTTGGTTGCCAGACCGATGATCGAGGTCAGCACAGCTGGGCTGGGTGTCCCGGTGGTCAGTACGCTCGAAGATGTTGTTGCGACGATCATCTCTGTCTTAGCGGTCGCCTTACCAATTTTGATGGTCATCGTGGTTTTCCTGATGATCTGGCTGGTAGCCTCGTTTGTCAAGCGGATTAGAAAGCCGCGTTCAAATGTTATTGAAAGTGAAGTCTAAGGAGAGAAGATGATTGATAACGAAGTGAGATATGAGAATGTAGAAGAGACCACTTCAGTCTGGGCAATTTTGAGCCTGATCAGTGGCATCGCCAACTATGTCGGTTTGTGGTTTATTGGTGGTATCGCTGCGATTATTACCGGCTATATTGCCAAAAATGAAATCAAGAAAAGTAATGGCAGGGTAGGCGGAATCGGTCTGGCGAATGCCGGCTTGATTCTTGGTTGGATCGGGATTGGTCTGTCTGTGTTGAGTGTTTGTCTCATCATTCTGATTGCGATCGGCGTAATCGGTGGTAGTATTGCTTTATGTGGTCCATTTAGTAATTGGATCAACCAGATCCCTTGGAATTGAAAGGAATTAATCAAATGAGTGACCAAGAATTCACTGATGTCCCTGACTCTAATCCTTGGAACAGTGTTCCAGACCAGGCTCCTCAACCTCAAGAGCCTGTTCAACCAGAACCACCGGTTCCACCTGCTCCTCCCGAACCTTTTGTAAGCGAACCTGTGCCTGAGGTAGTCTTCACTTCAGAACATGCTGCAGAGCAACCTGAACCAGTCATCTATGACCCGGTGCGCGATGAGCACGAGCCTTACGTTGAAGCGAAACCGAGCTCCGATGGTTTTGAGTCCGCTCCTTCTGTGCCAAAAAGCCCTTCAATCCCTCAGCCACCGGTTGAGAAAAAGAAGATGAGTGGTTGGGTGATTGCTCTGATCGTGCTGCTGGTATTGTGTATTTGTGTAGTGGTACCGATCGTCGTGGTAATTTTCATGGTAGCCAGTGGTGATTATCGGCTTGAATGGTCTTACCTGATCAATTCAGCCCTTAGCATGCTGTAATCAGGAATAATTACCGAATAGTAAGTATTAGCGGGTTGGCAATTTTGCCAACCCGCTTTTGATTTGTTCATGAGTAAGGCGAGATTGAGGATGTTTTTGCCTGGGAAATTGATCAGTTGACCATCCTTAATATATGATTGGAATCCGGATGGAAAAATCCCGCGAGTAATGAAATTCATAGTACAAAAAATAACTAAACAGTCGTTAGGCTACTAAAATATTATTACAATTCTTTCCAAAGAAGAGGAAAGGAGTATTACTATGAGAAAAATTGTAACTTTTCTTTGGTTCAATGACCAGGCACAGGAAGCGGTCGATTTTTATGTTTCGCTGTTTGATGATGCAAAAATAGTAAACAAATCGTATCTCACAGAGTCAGTGGCGAAAGAAATGGAAAAGAATACTGGAGATTTATCCACAATTGACTTTGAATTGAATGGTCAAAACTTTACTGCGCTCAATGGTGGGCCTATGTATTCTTTTAGTGAAGCCATTTCAATCCAGGTAAACTGTAAAACCCAGGAAGAGGTTGATTTTCTTTGGGATTCGCTATCTGAGGGCGGTGAACCTATTGCTTGTGGGTGGTTGAAAGATCGATTTGGCGTATCGTGGCAAATTGTCCCGGAGGTCCTGGACATTATGATGCGTGATCCGGATACTGCTAAAGCTGATCGGGTTGCCTCCGCTATGCTTGGTATGTTGAAACTGGACATCAGCGAACTTGAAAAAGCCTATCGAGGCGAATAATAATTTGCTGATCAAAATCAATGAAAACGGGCTGGCGATTTCGTCAGCCCGTTTTGGGTAATTTTGTTCAGGTAATCCAGCCGAGCTTTCAATCCCGCCGTACGGTTTTCATAACCTTCTTACTGATCAAACTGGCAAGCATTGCAGGGCTGATTCTGACCAGGCAATGTCTATCGTTTCGCCGACCAAAACTGGGCGGGGAGAATGAGCTTGCAGGAGCATTTTCCCAACCAAAACCTCCAATCTGAAATATTCACCCATGAAAACACTGTCACAAACAACTGCGCGTAGGTACCCCTGTGTCAAAGTCGCTTTTTCACCCAGAAGCGCGTCTTCAGGACGCAACAATAGCATGCAATCTGAGCCGATTTCCAGATCAGACGGAGTTCCTAATTCAAACCGGCAAAGTTCGGTATCCACAATCTTGGATGTTATTAATTTTGCTGGAACCAGGTTTCCCAGCCCCAAAAAAGCGGCAACCCAAGCGTTGGCAGGTTGATTAAAAACCGTTTCAGGCGCACCTTCCTGGACCAGACGACCTTCGTGCAACAAAAGCAAACGGTCTGCCAACGCGAAGGCTTCTTCCTGATCGTGGGTCACATAGATCACCGGTTTCTGACTTTCGTGCAGACGTTTACGCAAATCTTTGAGCAATTCCGTGCGCAGGTTGTGGTCCAGAGCTCCCAACGGCTCGTCCAGCATCAGCAGGTGGGGATCGGGTGCCAGCGCTCGAGCAAGAGCGACACGCTGTTGCTCGCCACCGGATAACTCCGTGACGGGTCGGTTGGCAAATTCCTGCATACGAATGTTTGCCAGAGCCTTTTCTACAAGTGTATTGATTTCAGATTTGGGACGCCCAGCCATTCGCAGCCCAAAGGCGATATTCTCCGCCACGCTGCGATGAGGAAAGAGAGCGTAATCCTGAAACATGAGACCGAATCCGCGCTCGTGCGTTGGCTTCTGCGTATAATCCTCACCGTTCCAAAAAACCTTTCCAGATTTTGGCTCTTCCAGTCCGGCGATAATTCGCAGCATGGTACTTTTACCACTGCCCGATGAGCCGAGTAAACATACCAATTCACCTACCTGAACGTCGAAGGTGAGCCCTTTGAGCAGGGGTTTGTCATCGTAGTCTTTATATATTTCTTCAACGCGTAACATCAGAATAACTCCTCACCAGGCAGGCGGATTTTTTCGATTAGCAGGCTGCCAGCAGCGCTGGTAATCAACAACAAGGTAGACATCGCCAATGCCTGCCCATAATTAAGCGCTCCAGGTTGGGAAATGTAGCGGAAAATGGTGACCGGGATAGTGGGTGTGCGGGCGTTTGCCAAAAAGCTGGAGGCGCCAAACTCACCCAGAGAGATGGTAAAGGAAAATGCCAGGCTGACGATCATTGCCCGCAGCAGGATAGGCAGGTCGATTTCACGAATCACTTTCCAAGGTTTGGCACCCATCACCCTGGCGGCTTCACGCAATGAGTTGGGGATTCCTTGAATGGCTGGAAGAATTGTGCGCACCACGAAAGGTAGTGCGATCAGTGAGTGCGCGATTGGGATCAGGATGGGGAAAGGTCCGCTTGTCCATGGTGGGCGGTTGAAGGTTATCAGAAAGCCCAATCCGAGGATGACGGCACTGGCACCCAGGGGTAGCATGAAGATTGGTTCCAACCAGCGCGTCAACCTGCCAGACTTGGAGAGAGCGTAGGCTGATAGCAAGCCCAACGAAGTCGCAATCAGCATGGTCAGGACAGAATACACCAGGGAATTGCGGATGGCAGCCAGTGGGTTGGCGTAAAAAATTGAACCGCTTCGGTTTACAAAAAGTTCGCTGTAATACCGGGTAGTAAAACCTGTTTCGAAGTCACCGCGTTGCCCACGGGCAGCCTCAAAGGTGACCAATGAACGCGAAACCAGGCTCAAAATGGGTGAAATAAAAACGATTATCAGCAGAATGCACATCAGGACCACAAAAACTGTCTGTCTTTTGTTTGTTGGTCGTTGGCGGGTTTTTTGTTCAGTGCTAAGGGCAGCTTTGCCGAAGCGCGGGTTTTTCACCCTATTTTGAGCCAGGGTGATGAGCAGAGTGACCACCAGCTGGATCACTGAGAGCAAACCCGCCATGGGCAAATTGAAGCGGCTCATGGCTTGCGTATAGATTTCCACCTCAAGCGTGGCGTATTGGGGTCCACCTAACATGAGCACCACACCAAAACTGGTGAAGTCGAACAGGAAAACCAGCAAGCTTGCCCCCAGAATCGTTGGCATCAGTAACGGCATGGTGACTTCGCGGAAAGCCTGCCAGGGTTTGGCGTTAAGCACACGCGCGGCTTCATCGTAGTGGGGGTTGAGCCGGGTTAGGCTGTTCCCGACCATACGGATAACAATCGAGGTGTTGTAAAAGACATGCGCGAGCAAGATTGCGGGTAAACTGTTCAGCAAATTCAAGGGCGGGCTGGAAAGGTTGAGCACGTCCATCAGGATCAAATTAACCCAGCCTCTCGGACCGATCAGGGTGTTGAAAGCCGTTGCAACCACAACCGTTGGCAAGATAAAAGGCAAAAGACTGAGTGTGTGCAACGTTTTACGCCCGGTAAACGCGAACCTTGCGAAAAGGTAAGCAGCGGGCAAGCCGATCAGGAGGGTTAGAAGCGTCGAAAGAAGAGCCTGCCAGAATGTGAAGAGAAGCGGTCGACTGATTTGATCCCAGCTAAAAAACTGCCAACCCTGGTTAAAACGTTCCGAAAATACCTGCTTGAAAATTGCCAGCAGAGGCTGGTAAAAGAAATACAGCAGGAAAACCAGCGGTATCAGCCACAACAGCCAGGTAAGAGCTCCAGAGCGTTTCATTTCATGCTACTTCAACATCAAATTCGTCCAATCATTTACCCAGGCATCGCGGTTGGATGCAATCAGGTCAGGATCGAGCGAAGCGACAATCTCCGGGATCTGGCTGGCAAGAACGAAACCTTCGGGTAAGGCGGCACCGGGCAAAACCGGGAAAACGAACATTTGCATGGGCACGTCCTCCTGGAATTCTTTGCTCAGCAAGAAGTCAACAAACTTTTCAGCCAGGACACGATTAGGGGTGTTTTTAAGAATACCGGCAAATTCCACCTGCCGCCAGCACATACCGGGGCTTACCAAGGAGGCGGTTGGAGATTCAGTCAGTTCGGTTTCAGAGTAGATAAGCTCTGCAGCCGGGCTGGAAGCATAGGAAACCACCATGGGTTGTGGACCTTTTCCAGAAGAACCAGAAAAGTTCGTGTAGTAGGCAGTCTCCCAATCCGAGACGATAACGACGTTGTTTTCTTTCATCGCCTGCCACCAGTCCAACCAACCGTCTTCGCCAAATTCGGCAATGGATGCCAACATAAAAGCCAGACCGGGGGAGCTGGTTGCCGGGTTTTCTACCACCAACAGCCCGTTGTATTCCGCCCTGGTCAAATCTTGCAGGGAAGTTGGCAGTGCTAAATCGTTTTCAGTAAGCCAGGCTTTATCGAAGTTGATACAGACATCACCATAATCAATTGGGAAGACTTTGAAGGAAGGATCGAGTTTGAACTCGTCCGGAATGGCATCAAGAGCGGCAGGTTGAAAGGCTTCGAAGAGGTCCTGCTCGATGGCTCGAGAGAGAAAAGTGTTGTCCAGTCCGTAAAAAACATCCGCTTCCGGTGTCGGGCTGCCAACCGAGGTGAGAATCAATCGATTGAGCGCTGAACCGGTGTCGCCGCCCTGGATGAAGACCAGGATGGCGTTGTTATCTGTTTCAAATTTTCTTACCAGTTCTTCACTGACCGAAAAACTGTCATGAGTCATGACTGTAAGCGTCTGGGGTTGGTTGCCTGGTATTGTGACTGTTGTGGGCTGGCAGGCAGCCAGCAGAAGAATTAGAATTGCCAGGTGGGGAAGGAGTTTCTTAAGCATCTTGGTCCTCTTCTTTTAATGGTGTTTGTTCGATGATGTGGAACAGAAACAATTGGCCGGTTTTCAAGGTAACAGTGACATGGTTGCTGGTCGCGACATTGCTGAGACCAAGCGATTTCCAGGGGTAAAGCGTGGCATCCGTGAGCGGGTATTGCAAACCCGTAGTGGTTACACCGTGAACGGTTTCACCCCAAGGCAAAAGAGAGATCAGCGCGCCTGGAAAGGTCTGCAGATCAATACGCTCGTCTACAAGGTAGATGGTGGTAGAGCCTTGCGAGATAAGGGCGTGTGAACCTTTCAGTTCCGGCAGTGCCAGGAGGGCAAGGTTCCCAAATGTGTGGTCAAGCCGATCACCAACAGCACAGGTGATAACAATATCAGTGAATCCTCGTTGAAGAACCTCAAGTAGTGCTAATTCGAGATCGGTTTCGTCTTTTTCAGTTGGAAAGCGGAGGATTTCAACCCCCCATTGCATACAGTGGTCCAGATCTTCCTCGTTGACAGAATCAAGGTCGCCAACGAGTAATTGAGGGGTCAGACCAAGTTGAATGAGGTGACGTAAACCGCCATCAACTGCCACCAGAAAATCATCTTCCTCTAAAGTAAGCGAATCATTTTCAGGAAAATCACCATTGGCGAAAAGAACAGAGCGTTTGTAATTTTTCATAAAAAAACCCTCTACGGGGAGGGTTGCTGAAATGGTCTATATCTGCATCCCTCCGCCGGTATAATCCGGATCAGGTTTTGCGGGTCGGACCAATTGGTCCCTCTCAGCCTTTCGGCTCCCCGTGAATTTGTTTAATTAATCATACCATAGAGTGAGGTTGAATTACAATTCTTTATACTCAAATAGTTGAACGAAACGAAGGAGAGCCATGATCACCAAAGAGGATTTCAAGATCTTGTTTGAAACTTGGGAATGGATCATCGATGTGCAGACGGAAGGGTTGAGCCATGAAGATCTGCTTTTCCAGCCTCAACCGGGGGGGAATTGTATGCTGTGGGTGCTGGGTCATATGGTTGAGAGCATGAAGGACCTGATCAACGCCATGGGTGGGGAGGCGCCGGCCGGTTTTGAGGATTATGAGCGCTTCAGACGAACCAGTGAACCGGTGTTGGACGATGAACCGGGCTTGCCTGACATTACAAAGATTCGAAAGGATTTCGCAGCGCTAAGTGGGGTGGCCGCTCAAACGCTGGACAAACAGGAAGATTCATTCTTTGCCGAGCCAGGTCGGAATGGCACCAAAGGTGCGACCGTGCTCTTTTTTGCTTTTCATATGTCATATCACGCTGGACAGCTGGAAAGCCTGCGCAACCTGGTGGGGAAAACCGAAAAAGTGATCTAAATCTACAATTCCTCAGGATTGTATTTATGTTTTATTGTATTGCGGTATAATAACCAACCTATCGAATGTAGGGATTTTTAGTGTTGTTTGGCTAAAGAAAGCATTGACTTAGCAACTGAATTGTCTTATACTGGAATATTGCGCTTAAAAAGTATTAAACGCGTGGTTGGCTGCTAGCACCACGCTTTTATCACGTTAGGAGATGTGAATGGCAGAACTGATGAAACCCAAGAATTATGCACGTATCCCCGTGGGGCTTCCGCTACCTGATCTTATTGAAGTTCAACTTGAATCTTTCAAACGCCTGAAGTCAGAGGGTTTGGGTAGTTTATTCAATGAAATTTCTCCCATTGTTTCTTATGGTAGTGACCTGAGGTTGCATTTCCCCAGCGACACCGACACAGCCAGGCAATTTGGTCTGGAATATCACTTTGAAGAACCAAAAAACTCAATTGAAGAATGTCTTGAGCGTGACTTGACATATGCTTGTCCGCTCTATGTTTCCGTTTTGTTGGATGGCGCGGAAAGCAGTGACAAAATCAAGCACGAGCTTTTCCTGGGCGACTTCCCCGAAATGACACCCAAGGGTACTTTCATTATTAATGGTACCGAACGTGTTGTTGTTTCCCAGTTAATCCGCTCTCCAGGCGTATATTTTGAAGCCGAAACCGATCGTACGACTGGTCGCAAGATGTCGACTGCAAAGTTGATCCCCGATCGCGGTGCCTGGATGGAGTTCGAGACCCGCAAGAATGACTTCATCATCTTAAAATTCAACCGAAAACGCACTGTGCCAATCACAGTATTTTTGCGTGCTCTGGCTGCATTGAAAGACAACGATAATGAACTTGACATTGCTCCTCTGAAGGAAGGCACGGATGAAGAGATCCTGGCGCTTTTCCAGGATGTGGACACCAATCCGAATCACCTCTACATCGAGTCTTCAATCGCACAAGAGCCAGAATATGACTTGAGCATTCATAAAACAATTAAGGATGCGGCACTGATCGAGTTTTACAAAAAACTGCGACCAGGCGAACCTCCCCAGTTGGATAATGCCAGAACTTACGTTAAAGAGCAAATATTTGACGCCCGTCACTATGACCTCGAAAACGTCGGTCGCTATAAATTAAACCAAAAACTGGACCTGCAAGATGTCGTTCCGATGAGCCATCGCACTATCACTGCGCATGACATTATCCAAATCGTTCGACATATGATCTTGATTAACAACGATAAAACACCAGCAGATGATATCGACCATCTTGGAAACCGTCGTGTTAAGACTGTCGGCGAATTGATCCAGAACAAGCTTCGCGTTGGTTTGCGCCGTATGGAACGTGTTATCAAAGAACGCATGTCCATCCGCGATCAAGGAACAAGTGCTTCACCTGTCAGCCTGGTAAATATCCGTCCGTTGGTCGCTTCCTTACGTGAGTTTTTTGGCTCCAGCCAGCTCTCGCAATTCATGGAAGAAACCAACCCACTTTCAGAGCTGCGCCACAAGCGTACCGTCTCTGCTCTGGGTCCTGGCGGTCTTCGCCGGGAACGTGCCGGCTTTGATGTGCGTGACGTTCACTTTTCACATTATGGTCGTATCTGCCCGATCGAGACCCCAGAAGGTCCGAACATCGGTTTGATCGGTCGTTTGGCCGCGTTTGCCAAGGTGAATGAATTTGGTTTCATTGAAACCCCTTACAGAAGAGTCTACCGATCGATGAAGGGTGATGACCCTAACCTGGTCAATCACCTGCTGCGCCAGAACATTGTTAACCCAAAAACCAACGAAGTTGTTTACGCAGCCGAAACTCGTGTTACTCCGGAAATGGCAAAGAAGATTAAGTCTTTCGGAATTGAAACCGTTTTGGTGCGACCCTTTATCAGCGACGAATACGTTTACATGAGCGCGGATGCTGAAGATAAATTTGTTATCGCCCAGGCAAACGCCCCGGTAAATGAATATAACGAGTTCTTGCGCCGCAATAGCTGCCGCTTCCACAACAAATTTGAGATTCGTGACTACGAACAAATCGATTATATCGATGTTGCCCCCAACCAGTTTGTAGGCATCTCAGCTGCCCTGGTTCCCTTCCTTGAGCACGATGATGCCAGCCGTGCCCTGATGGGATCTAACATGCAGACCCAGGCAGTCCCACTGCTGCGCCCAGAAGTGCCGATTGTCTCAACCGGTATGGAAGGTGTGGCTGTGGCTGACTCTGGTCAGGTTGTGATTGCTGAAGAAGATGGTGAAGTCATTTCTGTAACCGGTGATTCGCTTGTATTGAAACAAGCCAACGGTACTCTGAAAATTCACAAACTGCGTAAATACCAACGCTCCAACC
>JBCFBG010000008.1:4358-49017 GCA_038562515.1 Anaerolineaceae bacterium | reverse complement strand
ATCCCGATAATCAGGTCATCATCCACTAAGCCGTCGTTCAGGTCATCAGCAAGTCCGCTTGTCCCTCCAGAGGCAACCCCGGTGGCGTGAATTCCCCATAAATTATTTAAGTTGAAATCCCTGATCATCTGGTTGATTTCATCTATGTCATCAACAAATGGATGCCTGATTGTGATGTCCAAGCCTTTCAGCAACTTATCTGTGATTGCGATTGTGGGTGCTGGCTGGATTGCTGTTGGCGACAAGTTTTCTGTCGGCTGCGGGTTTGGGGTGGCAGTTGCGGTTTCTCTTGTCAAAATTGGCTCGGCAGGTGGTGTCGCATCCGGGACAACTGCAGTACAGGCAGCCAGGATCAACTGGCAGCAAATCAGCACAATAATTGGAAGTCGTAAATGTTTTAGTTTCAAATATGCCTCACATGAGCGGGAATGGATGGGAGTCGAACCCACCTCGGCTCTTGCGACCCGACACTGATTTTGAAGACCAGGAAGCCCACCAGGACCTAACCATTCCCGCAAGAAGGATAATTCAGACGAGGATTTTTTTCAACCTCGAGTTTATTGTTTAATCATTCCGCCGATCTCTGAATGGAGCGAATGGTCCATTCTTGTTACAAATGGCTAATTAAAAATACACCTTTCACAATCTGGAATTATTCTATACATTATGATAAATTAGTTGATGCATTTACTAATTGATATTCTTTACGAATGAGGAAAAAAAAGCAATGAGTAACCACTATAACATCACACCCAATTGGGTTAAAAACGCTGTGTTTTACCAGATTTTCCCTGATCGTTTCGCATGGAGCAACAAGGTCCTCAAACCTGGAAACTTCGAAACCTGGGACAGTTTGCCAACCAGCGATGGCTTTAAGGGTGGTGACCTGATGGGTGTTTATGAAAAACTTGATTATCTGGAAGACCTTGGCATCAATGCCATTTACTTCAACCCGATCTTTTCATCGGCATCCAATCACCGTTATCACACCTTTGATTACTACCAGGTCGACCCACTTTTGGGTCAGGACGAAGCATTTTTTACCTTGCTTGAAGCCGCGCACAAACGCAACATCCGCATCGTGCTTGATGGCGTTTTCAACCATGCCAGCCGAGGATTCTTCCCATTCAATCACATCATGGAACTTGGCGATAAATCTCCCTATTATGATTGGTTTAACGTCAGGTGTCTTCCGCTCAATGCCTATAGCAGCAAAGCAAATTATGATTGCTGGTGGAACCTGCCTGCTCTGCCAAAACTGAACGTGAAAAACCCGCAGGTCCGGGAATACATCATGGGCGTAGCTCGTTACTGGCTTGAAAAAGGGATCGATGGTTGGCGACTGGATGTGCCTTTTGAGATCGATGATGATGGATTCTGGGAAGAATTCCGGGATGTTGTCAAAACTGCGAACCCTGAGGCTTACATTGTTGGCGAAATTCCCAGTGAAGCACAACGTTGGCTCAACTCCGGCAAGATGTTTGATGCTGTAATGAATTACCAGCTCACCCATATTATCCTGGCATTTTTTGGTGGTAACATGACCGACCACAAACTTGCTGAAGGAATGATGGGTTTACATGCACCCAATGCTGTCAATGCCAATGAATTTGCCGCAAGAACAACCCAGCTTCTGGAAATGTACCCCAAAGAATTTTCTTACGCGCAGATGAACCTGCTTGACAGTCACGATATGCCCCGTTTCCTCAGTCTGGTTAATAGCGACGTACGGCGTCTGAAATTAGCATACTTATTTTTGATGACCTACCCCGGTGCTCCTACCATTTATTATGGTGACGAAATTGGCATGACGGGCGGACGTGACCCCTTGAACCGTGCAACTTTCCCCTGGGATCAGAGCAAATGGAATCAGGATTTGCATGATTATCTACGCGAATTGATCATGATCCGTCATTCCATGCCCGTTTTACGTACTGGCAGTTACGAGCCCATTTTCACGGAAGATCAAGTTGTGGCTTATCTCAGGCACGAATATGAAGAATCGGTACTGGTGGTCATAAACGCGAGCGATCGACCGCAAACTATAACCATTAACCTGAACGGAGCCTATGCTGATCAAACCGTACTACAGGACCAGATCGGTGAAAGTAGCTATACCGTCGAAAACAACGCTTTGAATCAACTAACCATCCCTGCTCAAAGCGGCTTAATCCTGGCGTAGAGAGAAAATAATCTCCATAAACGGAGACCGAAAACGGTCTCCGTTTTAATTATTGACTTCTACTTCGGGGGAGTCTCCAGTGACGTTGCCCACCGTGAGATGGATTGATATTTTGATAGGAAAAGCCTATGAAGATACCCGTTGTCCGAGTTTATTTGAAGCCCATCGGCTGTGGGCTATAAGCAAAATGCTTACATTACAAAATTGCCGGGAAATACTCTCCAACGAGTCTGACAAATTGCGGAAAGAGCAGCATTGCCAGCCAACCACTGACCAAACCAATCAGCCAGCCCACAATTACATCGGAAACATAATGCAGTGACAGGGCAACCCGTGAATAGCCGACCAAAAACACCCACACAAAAACCAATGCCGTGAGCCAGGGGTTTCCCAGGGTCGCGAACATTACTGCAATTGCCATCGACCTGGCAGCGTGACCCGAAGGGAAGGAATGTGGATCGGTGATGCGGTAGATCTGCCCAAATTCACCTTCTGGGCGTGGGCGTTTGATCAGAAATTTGGCTGCCAGTACCACAACCGCCAATAAGACCAATCCAAAAGCCATGAAAATTGCCATTTGGCGGGGCGCACCCTCGGTCGCTGCCCAAATGACCACCAGCCCGATCAGCCAGTACCAGGAATCGCAACTATGACTTATTGCTTCTAAAAAGGAGCGTAAGAAGCGCTTATCCTGTGAGATGAGCAATTTCTGAGAAAATTCAGCGTCTTTTTCTACTAATTTATCCAATGGAATAACCTCTTACCTGCTGATGAATGGAATGGCGGCTATGACTGCAAATGCCAGAAGCACCAGCCCAAACGCCAACCAGGCATCTTTTGTTTTACGTTGGTCCACAAACGCCGGAACACCATTGACTCTCTCGATCGACCAGTGCGTTCCAGCCAAAAAAGCAAAAAACAAACCGGCGATCGCTCCGCCCAAATGCCCCCAGTTGTCAATCATTGTCCCCGCGCTCAACCCGATCATCAGATTTACCACAAAAATCGTGGCGATATTGGCTAAATTGCTCCGTCCCCGGTTGGCAAAGAACTCCCGATTCTGCCAGATAAAAACAGCTTCTGCAGTAAGAAGCCCAAAGGTCGCAGTCGAAGCACCTAATGAGTTATATTTTCCCAGCACGAAAGACAGCACGTTGCCACCAAAAGCACTGATAAGGTACAGCAAACCAAAACGTAAATGTCCGTTGATGCTTTCGTTCGAACGTCCCAGGATGTACAGTGCATACATATTCGCAAAAAGATGGAGCATTGACCCGTGCAAGAATGCTGGTGTGATCAGACGCCAGATCTGACCGAGCAAAATCGCCTCGTTGACCTTGCCTAAAAAGAAAAAGAGAAGATCAAAACCATAGATTCGTTCGACCAGAATCTGGGCAAGATAAAAGATCACAGTCAGTCCAATCAGAACATAGGTCAGAATTGGTTTTACCGTTTTTGGTCTTCGGAGATACTGAGGAGTTGGCGGCGTCGGAGTTGCCTGGTTTTCAGGATGCTCCTGGTTGGATTGAAAATCACTCATAATTCAACTTTTCGAGGATGCGTCTTCAGGTGCTCTGCCTTAATAATCGCCTGGATATCAGCAATCGTTTGTTCAAGATGTTGGTCTGAGTTCACAACCAGGTAATCAAATTGATCGATCAGTTCATATTCTTTGGAAGCGACACACAGGCGCACTTCCAGTTCATCTGGTGTTTCGCTGCGCCGCTCGAGCAGTCGATTGATCCATTCCTCACGGCTGTTTGCAGTTAGAAAGATCAAAATTGCATCGGGGCATAGTTTGCGAATCGTCATCGCTCCCTGTACGTCCAGACGCATGATCACATCTTTACCAGAGTCGAACGCTTCCTTCACCTGGGATTTTGGGATGCCCTTGTAATCGGAGTAGACCCTGGCATATTCAATTAACTCGTCTTTGGCGATTTTCTCTTCAAATTCTTCCCGGCTAACAAAAAAGTAATCTACGCCCTCAACCTCATCTGATCTGGGTGCTCGTGAGTTCATGGTGACCACAAAATGTGTGTCATGGTTGGTCTCGCGCAACAACCCAACCACAGCATCCTTCCCGATCCCGGAAGGTCCGGAAATCACGATTAGTAGTGGATTGGTTGGTAAGGCGCCAAATGTCATCTGTTGTTCGTTCATGCTCATCCCTGTCAGTGTGTTAGCTTTGATTATAAATGAAGATACTGTGAAAACGAGAACTTGATAACGATCGCACTACTTCAACTCTGTCAGCAAGTCATTAAACGACTTGATCAGTTTAATTTTATCGATGAAGCCCTTCAGGCTAGTTGACTCCTCACGCAATTGCTGAACTGCTGGTCCAACCGGGTCATCTCCCGCCGCTCCACCCCCGGGAGTGTCATTGTACGAACCATAAAAAGCAAAATATGCCTGGTTCAGTTTGCGAATCCGGTAACCGTTCTGCCAGAAAAATTCTCTCTTTTCTTCCATATACCTTTCTGCGCGCTCAATTTGACCAATGGAAAGCAAATAGTCCACGACAAGGCGGGTTTCCCGCATCTGTTTCCGGTAATTGAAAGTTGGCTGCCTACCCTCAGGCAAGACTGTTGCCGGATCGCGACCTGTCTGATTGTACATACTGACATAAGCTGGGTAAAAGCGATTTATTACTCGCCTGCCCACCTCTTTACCAGCAAGATTCGCAGTGGTTTCGTTGACCGAGCGAATAGCATCGTTGTCAAAATATCTCACGCCCAGAGGGAAAAAACTGAGGTAATTATGGAACCATTCGTGCGAGATCACTTCTGTGAGCCAGTTGATGCTACGGGTGCGCATGACCATGGTTGGGTAAGCCCCAAGTCCGCCCACAGGCTCAACCAATGCTGAGAGATCAAACTGGTTGTAAACCGAATTTTCGAGTGTTTCTTTCTCAAGGGCATCCATACCAGCTTTTAGGCTGATACTTCGCAGCGTACTGATGCTTTCTCGCGGAGACACAATCAGGTTCAAAGGCAGGTCGGTTACCTTAAAGAGGAGTGGAGGGAGAAGTTGTCCACCGACTCCAAATCCCATCTCAACCAGGCTTCGTTCGGTCTGGTTTTGCAAAATCGATTCGGCAATCCATCCGTACTGGTGCATACGTTCAGTTTCTTCCTGTAATCGGGTAGCGACAGTGGCTATCTCACCAGTTCTTTTCCCCAGGTTAGGATCAGAATTTAGTTCTTCCAGTCGAAATTCAAGGTTTTCCACCTCATCTATCTGATCAAGGTACTCGAGGACGATTTCAGCTTGCTTGTCGTCGTCAATGAAATGTTCCAGCCCCAAAGTGGCATTCGAGAACTTATCAACAAGAGCAGCAGCCACCCAGGAAGCAAAGTTAAACTCATCCCAACGATATAGATTGCTGAGCGAGGATAGTGATCCATCAAAGGGAATGTTTGAAGCACCAACCAGAAGTGCCATGGCAACAAACAGAAGCAATAATTTGCCCCTCCGGCTAATTCTTGACCAAAAATTCCCGTTTTTCATAGAGGATAAATTGTAACCTGAAGATGATTTACCCATGTTGTTAGACAGACTGGTGTCCAAGGAAATATTGAATGTCGCGTGTCATTTTTTTGTGACTTTTCGCATGCTTTTAATCCATAGTTTGAAAAACTTAGCCGGAGGGTAGACGACGGTCAACAACAATTGCTTGCTGATGCCTTAAAGTTTTCAATATTGCCGAAAACTGTGAACATACATGGGGGCGGAATAAACCGTAGAAAATCTATCCCACTCGTCCAAGCTTGTGCTTACAATCACTAACAAATAAGAAGTTGTATAATCAACCGGGTAAAACATTACCAGAAAGTACGAGGGTTTATGAATTCCAACAAGTCTCTCCCGATCATCGCGATCGTCTTAATTTCATTAGTTTTATGTCTCTGCTGTCTCTGCCTTGCTGTGGCTGGCATTTTCATTGCTAGATCTACTATTACCACAGATCAAACCGATTTCACTATTACTGAACCCTGGACCGACACCTGGTCCAGTGAACCTACACCCGAAGTCACTATTGATCCCGGAACAATCAATCTTGAACCCGGTCAGTTGGACCAAGCCTACGACACGCTTAATGTTCTCAACGAAAACATTGTGCCAATCAATGATCCCATCGACCTGGTCGGAAGACTGGGTGGTAAACCCGGCGTTCCAGAGGTCCTGATTGATGAAAACGCACCCTACAATGTCGGTGCTCAAAAAGATTTCTGGGTATCCAACACAGACACAAACGAGAACTTTCAAGTCAGTGCAACGCTCCAGTATGTTGGAGATAATATCTACTTCTGGATCGAGGATGGCATCAGTTTCAACCGATCTGACCTGGATCGACTTGCCGGCACTTTTGACCAGGAGATCATTCCGACCAACCGGGAATTCTTTGGTCAGGAATGGAACCCCGGCGTAGACGGAGACTCCCGTTTTTACGTTCTTTATGCTGGTGATTTGGGCAACTCCCTGGCTGGATATTTTTCCTCAGCAGATGAACTTCACCCAGATGCCCATCCCTACTCCAATGCTCACGAAATGTTCCTGCTTAGCTCGGATAATGTGCCCTTAAATGACCCTTACATCTACGGAACGATGGCGCACGAATTCCAACACATGATCCATTGGTATCAGGATAAAAACGAGGAGTCCTGGGTCAATGAAGGTTTTTCCATGCTGGCAGAACATGTCAATAGCTACGATGCTGGCGGGTTTGATTGGGAATACATGCGAAACACGGACATGCAATTGAACGACTGGGGTGGCGATGTTGGTGAAAACGGTCCACACTACGGTGCAAGTTTCTTGTTTATGGTCTACTTCCTTGATCGCTTCGGCGAGGACGCCACCAAGACTTTTGTCAGTCACGATGAAAACAGCTTTGCCAGTCTGGATGCTGTTTTCGCAGATCTCAAAATCAAGAATCCAACAACGGGTGAGGTTTACACCGGCAACGAGTTCTTTGCAGATTGGGCTGTTGCCAACATGCTCCAGGATACAGGAATCGAAAACCAACGCTACGATTACATCAGTTACTCACCCTATTCAATTGACAATGCCAAAACCTACTATGAATGTCCAACATCAATCACCGGTGATGTCTATCAATACGGCGCAGATTACATCACCCTTGCCTGCCCGGGAACTTACTCCCTGGAGTTTACCGGTAGCGAAGTGGTCAGCTTGTTACCTTTTGCTGAACCCAGCTCGGGCGAGTACTTTTTTTGGTCAAATTTGGGCGACGAATCAAACATGCGCCTGACCCGTGACTTTGATCTCAGCCAGGTCAACGGACCAGCAGAACTGCGTTTTAACACCTGGTATGACCTGGAAGAGGACTATGACTATGCTTATATTTCAGCTTCGGTCAATGGTACCGATTGGGAAATCCTGGATTCTCAGAATTGCACCAGCCTCAATCCTTCCGGCAACAGCTTTGGTTGTGGGTGGAATGGTCAATCCAATGGCTGGATTGATGAAGTTGTTGACCTTTCTGAATACGCTGGACAAAAGGTTACTGTGCGCATTGATTATGTAACCGATGCAGCTGTGAATGGGAAAGGTATGGCAATTGATGACCTCCGTCTCGATGCTGCTGGTTATTCCTCTGATTTGGAGGTTGATGAGGGTGGATGGTTGGCTGAAGGTTTTGTGCGCGTTCAGAATACTCTTCCTCAGTCGTTCGCAGTCAGCGTGATTCATTCTGGTAACCAACCCAAAGTTGAACAATATCAACTTCAAGCAGGTGAAAAACTGACCCTGAACCTTGAAATCGGCAGCTCAACCGATGAAGTTACGGTGATAATTTCGGGAACTACTCCAGTAACCCGTGAAAAAGCCACTTACCAGATCGAAGTCAAGTAACAAAAATTGTTATAAAAAAGGCGGTCAAATTGACCGCCTTTTTTGTTGTTAGGTAGAAAGATTAAATGTCAGCGATTGCCTCGACGAGGCTGTCATAAGTTGGGAAGTATGGCAAAATACCGATCAGGTCCATTGAACTTTTCACATTTTCGTTCAAATCAGTCAAAACGATCTTGCCGTTGTTTCCCTTTTGAAGTTCTTTGTAAGCTCGGATGATCGCCCACCAGCCAGCGCTGGAGACAAAGGTAATGTCAGACATGTCTAAAATGATAGTCTTTCTTTCTTCGACCAACTCATTCAATACTTTTTCGATATCGGGAGCGGTTGCACTGTCAATACGCCCCAACCCTTTTATCACTTTGCAGCGTTTGTAATCGGTGATTTTGAAATCCATGCTCACAACCTCCAGTTTAGTATCGTGATTATATCATCAACCATTATCTTGACCCAAAAAAATGCAAAACCTCAAAATCATTCTCAGCAAGCCAGCCCCACAACTCAGGTATAATAGCGCCCTATGAAATATCACATCTGGACAGAAGGCTGTCAAATGAATGTCGCGGATAGCGACCGTCTCGCCAGAGCCCTGGGTACTTTGGGGCTCGAAACAACAGTGGATGCGTCACAGGCGCAAATGATCATCCTGAACACCTGTGTTGTCAGGCAGAGTGCTGAAGACCGTGCTCTTGGCAGGTTGAACTCCCTACGACCACTTAAACGTCAGAATCCTGACCTAATCATTGGACTAATGGGCTGCCTGGTCGGAATCAAAGGCAATGCTGCCATGGAAAAACGCTATCCCTGGGTGGATATTTTTGCTGCTCCATCTGACCCCGAGCCCTTCCTGCGATTCTTAAGTAACAGGGTTGATCAGGGCGAATCTGAAATCTGGCGAGCCCAGGTGGATGACGTGCTGGATGCCGAATTCGGGGTGACAACCGAAGCCCGCCACACTGTTTCAGAAAATTTACCAATTGTTCTAGGCTGCTCGCATGCCTGCGCCTACTGCGTGATTCCTGGCCGGCGCGGTAAAGAACAAAGTCGCCAGCCCGAAAAAATCTTGGCTGAAGCCCGCGTGATGGTAGAGCATGGTGCCAAAGAATTGGTTTTGCTTGGTCAAATTGTGGATCGTTATGGTCTCGATTTGGAAAATGGCATGCTTTTGCCCCAACTTCTGGCTGAATTATCCGAAATTGAAGGGCTGGAACGCATCCGTTTCCTCACCTCTCATCCCAATTGGATGACGAATGATTTGATTGATGCAGTCGCTCGCCTGCCCAAAGTAATGCCCCATATCGAAGTGCCTGTTCAAGCTGGTGATAACGATATTTTGCATGCGATGCGCCGCGGATACAGCAATCAAGATTATCGTGATCTGATCGCCCAAATCAGAGAACGAATTCCAGGCGTCTCAATTGGAACTGATGTAATTGTCGGTTTTCCCGGAGAGAGCGAATCCGCTTTTGAACAAACTTTCAAGCTTTTAGAAGATCTAAAATTGGATGTCGCTCATTTAGCTCGCTACTCCCCTCGTCCCAACACTTATTCTGCAAAATTCCTCCCAGACGATGTGTCCGCGGAAGAAAAAATGCGCCGCTTTCGAGCTTTAGAAGAACTTCAAAAAGAGGTGGTGGGCGAGATCAATCAGAAATTCCTGGGGAAAAAACAACCAGTCTTGTTTGAGGGCAAATCAAAGGATCGTTGGCGAGGACGCACACCGACCAACCGACTGGTTTTCGTGGAAAGTAGCGAAAATCTGATCGGTCAGACCCGCGATGTCCATATCAATTGGACTGGACCGTGGTCCCTACTTGGTGAAGTAGACTAAAGCAGCCTAAAACTGTTTATCAGGATAGTCACACAGGTCCAGCACCGGACAACCTGCGCATTTAGGCTTTCTCGCCTGGCAAAACTGTCTGCCCAGACTGATCAGATTCAGATGCAAATGACCAAAATCAACCGGATTGCCAATTGCCTCCAGGTATTCGTGGGTTTTCTCAACGTTTAATTTTTCCGGTCGCAAACCGATCCTTCCGCTTACCCTGTAAATGTGCGTGTCAACCGGGAATGCAGGCATACCCAACGCGAAAACCATGACGATGGCTGCTGTCTTCGGTCCGACACCTTTGAGATTGACCAACCAACTCCTGGCTTCTTCCAACTCTAATTCTTTAAGCCAATCCAGGTCAAATTCCCCGTTATTCTCATGGATCGCTGTCAACGCAGCCTGGATATTTGGACCCTTTTGCTGCGCTAATCCAGCTACCCGAATAACATATTGCAGTTCGGCTGGGTCGGCATTCGCCACTTCTTGCCATGATCCGTAGCGTTCTTTCAAGGCTCTGAATGCGATGTCACGGTTTGTATCGTTGGTATTTTGGGAAAGAATCGTGCAAACCAATTCATCGACCGCTGGCAACGGGTCGTGCCAGTCTGGCTCTCCGAAATAATCAAATAGCCTGTGACTAACCTGGTCGAGTTTCGCCGCACGGGCGAGATCTTGTTCACTCAGTTCCATAGTTACGAGAAAAACTGGATTGGTCTTGCGAGTCGGATATTGCCGATTTCAATGCCGCGAAAATTACGCAGTATTGGTTGGTTGAAACTGGCAAAAGCCTCAGAAGCCATTTCTGCCTCAAATCCCAGAGCCTTTAACATTTCTACAACGACGCGTTGTGTTGCTCTTCTTGAGGGGTCTCCATCGGCAATTTTGAATGCAATGCCAATACCTTTGGAATTTTCAGCAATCGCTCCCGGCATAACGCCGATCAACTGGTAGCCCTCAGCGCCACCTTTGGCAATAACTTTGCCATTCATCACTTGCATCAAGACACTGTCCAGTTGTCCTGGTCCTGCCACCATCTCAGGGTAAGCAATCATCGCACTGGTAATCCGCTGGCAGGCAATTTGACGTTCTTCATCCAAATTAACCGGGTCCACAAGGCGCGCAATCGCCCAGGCAAAGCTGCTGAGTGGCATGGCATAAACCGGCGCGCTGCATCCATCCACTCCAAAAATCATGTCATCTCTGTGGATTCCACACATCGAAGAAACCGCTCTGCGAATATTTTGTTGCACAAGGTGGACTGGTGTCAGGTAGTCATCCATGCTCTGCTCCAGCAATTTTGCCTGGGTGAGCATACCGCTATGTTTGCCGGAACAATTGTGACGATACGAATCCGGCGTTTCACCGAGCAAACGCATCTGGAAGGTGGTTTCTTTGTCGATCGGCCAATGAACTCCGCACTGCAAATCACTCAACTCCAATCCGACTTTCTGATGGATCGATTTCAAGACACGCACATGCTCGTTGGTACCTGCATGAGAAGCACAAATGATTGCCAGTTCCTCGTCAGTCAGTCCAAAGGCTTCCATACCCCCATTTTCAACCAAGGGAAGCGCCTGGAAAGGCTTCATGGAGCTGCGGGGAAACGAAACCATATCCGAATTACCAAACGCAGCCAGAAGAATGCCATCTGAATCCACTGCTGCCAGAGCGCCAAGATGAATACTCTCAACAATTCCACCCCTGGTCAACTCAACCAGAGGTTCATATCCTGAACAAACATCCATTTTTTAGCCTCTCTCGCGAAAATTAAATTCGTAATATGTGGTGATTCCCCAGTGCAGGCGGTTGTAGAAAAGTTCACTGTTAAAAAGATCCAATTGGCTGAACCTCGCCAAAAATTGCGGAATCTGGCTGTACCAATTCTCGATTGGAGCGTTGTTTTCTTTCAGCGACTCGAAAGTGTTGCGAATATTTGCGATTTGTTTGATCATCGCTTTAATCTGTTCTGCATTGACCAGACCACTTCGGGAGGAAACCACCTGGAAATCTCGATACTGTTCTGAGGAAAGCACTTCAAGGTCTGCTTGCCAACTTTCCAAATTGGCATAAGCCAGGAACGGTGGTTGATCGACAACCACAGAATCACCCACAAATACAACTTTTCTCTCCGGTATCAACACCCAGACGCCGGCATGGTTCGAACCAGAATGGTGCTCCAGGTCAACTTGAATTCCATCAACGTGCAGGCTGAGCTCGTTATCAAAAATGATTTCTGGCGGCATCATCCGGGTCCCGCTCAAGACATTTTCGGGGTTTTCAGTGTGCTGTTGGGAATCATCACTGGCTCTCTGAGCGCGGCTGCGGATTGGTGTGATCGCAGCAGAGTGTGCAACGGTAGCACAATCGCTCCCTTTGATACTTAACAAACGGTCATAATTGGTGTCCAACACGATCATGTAGCATTGCTTACAACATGCAGCCGGGTCTGCCGAACCCTTCCACAATCCGTGTTCGGGTGGTCTGAGAGGTGAATCTATCAGCACCATCCCAGTTTCAGATTGGATGATGCCAGTAAACAAGCCAAGAGAATTTTGTTCAATGTAAATATCTGTCGCAATTTCCTTCATCGCTTACCTCCAGTCCCGGGAATTATAGTCAAGGCTCGAAAAATTATCCACCTATTGCTGTGAGTCACAGACCGGGCTCGAATTTGTGGCTCTGGCAGCATTGAGAGGCATCCCAAAATAGGCTGAGGGGTCAATTGTGTTCTCAATTTGAAGCTCGTTAAGGTACTTGCCGTTCCCGTCATCTTTCACGATAGAAATATGGAGATGAATGCCTGTTGGCGAGCCTGGATATCCCGAATAGTTGCCCTGATAACCCAAAAGATCACCTTGTTTTACAGGAAATTCCAGGGTTCCAGGTGGAAAAGTTGCCTCTATCAATGAGTTGCCTTGTACATCTGCCATGTGAGTCATATAGACCCAAATTTGCTCTCCGGGGTTGAGAGGGTCTTCCGGAATTCGCAAAATAAGGCTCGATTTCCAATCGCTCTCGCGAGTAAGGAGACCATCATAAGGAGCGTATATTGGCGTCTCACCAACGGCAGTTCCACCAAAGATATCCAAACCGGTATGCAACTTCATTGGTGTGAATGAGTCGTTATAGACGTAACCGATGAAACCGTTCGTTGGGAGAACAAAGGGGGCAGATCCACATCGGGTCAGGGCTTCCAGCTCCCAATCACGATGTTCTTCCGGATGTCGGATGTAATCGATGACCGCTTTGTTACGCCCGCTTACCCAGGTGCGAACATAGGCAATCACCCTGGTGCCAAACAGGATGCCAAGTGTCAGCGTGAGAATTAAAATTGCTGCCAGGATAGTCAATATTGATTTTTTGCTTTTAGAATCCATTCGCCTGATTATAATGCGAACTCAATGGAGCGAATTCTTGTTAAATTGGTTCCTGATTTGGATACAACGGAATAAAGATAGACTCGTCTCATGGTTTTCTCGTCATTCTTTTTTCCTTGTTGCGCGGTCCAACAGGTCAGGTCAGGGGGCAACCTTCCCTTGTGTGGATTACGGTGAGAGCAAAATTTGAGTCAATTTCGCGAAAAAAGCCTTAAAAACATCTATGTCTACGCGCATTTCCCCTTCCTGTATCAGGTTTTACCTAAATTCCTCTCATCGAAAGTTATATAATCTCAATTGTTGTTGGAACTTTCTATGAGATTGATGCGTCTATCTTATACAAGATAAATACCTATCGACTATGTAAAGGAGTGGTAATGAAAACCAAACGACTATTTGTATTTCTACTGGCAATTACTTTGCTTGTTGCGACGTTTCTCGGCACAAGTAAAGTCCAGGCTGCTTATCCAAGTTTTACTATTTCAGATGTAAAGACTGATACAACTGTCACCATTTTAACCAAAGACATGCCCAAGGGCTATGATTTCAAAGTTTTGCTGGGTGAATACAACACCCGTGGTGAAAACGGCATTGAAGTTGCCCAATTCAACTCGGGTGAAGGCGGTTCATTCCAGGTAACTGTTGACATTGCGGCTGCACTCAAAGGCCGCGCCATGATCTCAATCCGCATCGAGAGCCTGACAGGTGGTTACTTCTACTATAACTGGTTCTGGAACGATGCAGAAAACGGCACCTGGCCTGGTGGAACACCCCCAGTACCTGCTCCACCAGTTACTCAGGTATATCCCTCGTTCAGTATCAAAGCAGTTGATGCCGGCAAGACTGTCACGATCGTCGCCAAAGACTTCCCCAAGAGCCACGACTTCGTGGTACGCATGGGCAAGTATGGCACCATGGGAATCGGTGGAATTGTTGCGGCTGATGTAACCTCCAGTGATACTGGCGCGTTTGAAGCCACCTTCCCCATCCCGGCTGACTTGGCAGCTGAAAAAGTGATCGCAATTCGATTGGATGCCAAGACCGGTGGTTGGTTTGCCTACAACTGGTTCTACAATTCGGCAGCTCCTGTCGAACCGACCCCAGCGCCAATTCCAGCTCCGGTTGTCAAGTATCCAAGCTTTAGCATTGCTTCTGTCGTAAAAGGCACAAGCGTCACAATCAGTGGGATCAACTTCCCCGCGGATACCGATTTCACGGTTTTGATGGGCAAGATGTGGACGCAAGGAATCAATGGTGTTGAAGTGGCTGAGTTCAACAGCGGTGCCGGAGGTGCAATCGAAGCTACCTTCAACATTCCGGCAGAGTTGGCTGGCGAAGTACGAATTGCCATTCGAACACAGGCTCAGACCGGTGGTTGGTACGCCTACAACTGGTTCTGGAACTCCACAGCAAACTAATAACCAATCGCTAATTCATCTGAAGACCCACTAAAAGTGGGTCTTCTTTTTAATCAGAAACAATTTAGGTCTCGGCAGAAAAAGCCCTCTGGTTCAATCAGCATTTATGGTATCATTCGAACCGCTATGAACAATAAGATCACTATTATCGAAGGTCCTACCCCGGAATTTCAGACTCTTTCTGACCATAATTTCAACGATGGTTCATTGAACTGGGTAAACGGAATTTTGGAGGGTCCTTATCTTTACGACACCGCTTTTACCAACTTGCGCACATTTGACGCTCAAAAGTTGTTGGACCGGTGCCAGGCTGCCTGGACTCAAAAACAGACTATGTACCTTGAATACAAGGACCGCATTGGTTTGAAACAAGAAGACCCCATCATCGCCGCCAGGGCTGTCACCGTGGAAGAGGGCGACGTGTTGCTACTCTGGGTTCGTCGGGAACTTTCAGACTCGGAAGATGAAGAAAACGATGGTTTCGACGAATTTGACGACTTCGACGAAAACGACGACCTCCCCTATTAGAAATCAACGTTCCGGTACCGAATAGAATAGTGCGGAGGGGGATTGCCTCCCTTCGCTGATGTTTTTCGTTTCGTAACTGCTGGATATAAAGCCTGGCCGTACGGGCGGGTTCCAAATCCGCCCCGGAATGCCCAGTGTCCGCCGTACTTGTGTAAGGGTTCCAAAAGGCGGAATATATGTCGAGGCGGGCTATTGATCCTACGTCTTTTTCACCGTACGAAGAGGTACATCTCCCTCCGCAGATAATTCCGTTTAAAAATTGTGTCGTAAACGAAAAAACCACCTTTCGGTGGTTTTTGTACCCCAGGAGGGAATCGAACCCCCAACCTAGGCGTTAGGAGTGCCTCGCTCTGTCCATTGAGCTACTGGGGCAGGGCTGGGAATTATACCATCGCTATGGCAAGTAATCCCAGGGATTGACGGGCATGTTGGCATAACGAATCTCGAAATGCAGGTGAGGTCCAGTGGAATTACCAGTATTTCCAGCCAAACCAATCACGCTGCCCTGGAAGACGTTCTCTCCACAGCCCACATGCACTTTGTCGAGGTGCTCGTAGAGGGTTGTGTACCCGTTACCATGATCAATCACCACAAAATTACCATAACCGCCGTTCATCCAACCAGCATAAACCACTGTGCCGCTATCTGCTGCGAAAAGTTGCGAACCAGAACCTGCGCCAAGATCGACGCCGTTGTGTCCTGGACCAAAATTGTTTCCGGTCAGGTAATGCACCGCGGAAGGCCAGATAAAGAAACCATTACCAAACATGCCCACAGAGTCAAGCAAGCAGGCTCCAGGTCCATCCCAGCCACTCACGAGCCGCCCTTCAGCATCACGTGTAACAGCCGCATAACTGATCGGAACCAGTTCGCGCCGTCCTCCCGGCACCATCACTTTAGAGCCCGGCTCAATTTTTGGATCCGAAAGGTCAAGATTATTACCGATGAAGAGCAAAATGTCTTGAATTGTTGCCCCATAACGGGAAGCTACCGAACTCAAGGTATCCTTGCTTCGCCATGTATGATAAATTCCGTCCACAGGCGGGATCGCAATCACCTGCCCTACCATCAGATTGTCAGATTTATCTTGTAAGACATCATAATTAGCGAAAAGGATCGATTCGATCTCTACGTTATAAGTCTGGGAAAGTGCCCAAATAGAATCACCGCTCACAACGGTGTGTTGAATCATTTCCAGCCTTGTATTTGCCTGTCCTTCGGTATACAAATTTTGATCTCGGGTCAGTTCCTCGGCGGGGATATTTTGAACAAACTTTGGCAGTTGGGCTTCCGTATTTACACCGCTATAATCGACCGTCGCAACCTGTTGTGGGCGGTTGTAAAGCTCCATTGATTTGGCGATTTTTGGCTGCCATAAAAGTGTAGTCAGTAAGCCCAGGCTGAGCATAATTGCGACAACCCAACTGGCAACCGTAATAGCCAACTCGCGGTTGGCTTTCGTTGTCTCTTCGTTTTGTTCAGACATAGGTTAATCCTCTGACAAATATATACTACATATCTGCCAGAGTTTCCAGAAATTCCACGTTCGTCTTTGTTTTTTCCATTCTTTGCAAAATGGCCTCTGTTGCCACAGAGGTATCCATTCCGGCTCCCTGGGGAGGGTTGGAAACCATTTGCAGGTACATTCGACGCATCAGCCAAACACGTTGCAAGAGCTCAGGGCTTTGCAAAAGGTCTTCACGGCGTGTGGAAGATTTTTCTATATCAATGGCTGGGAAAATGCGCCGTTCCTGTAATCGGCGGGAAAGGATCATTTCCATGTTGCCAGTGCCCTTAAATTCTTCATAGACCACATCGTCCAGCCTCGAACCAGTGTCAACCAAAGCAGTCGCAATGATGGTCAGGCTGCCGCCGTCTTCCAAATTTCGGGCAGCGCCAAAGAATCGTTTGGGCGGATAAAGTGCAGAGGGGTCCATACCACCGCTCAAGGTACGACCGGAGGGGTTTACGACCATATTGTAAGCACGCGCAAGGCGGGTGAGTGAATCCATCAGGATTACCACATCCAACCCATTTTCGACCAGTCTTTTTGCTCGCTCAAGGGAAACTTCTGCCATTCGGACATGTGCCTGCACCGGTTCGTCAAAGGTGCTGGCAATCACTTCTGCATCAACCGAGCGATCCATATCAGTCACTTCTTCCGGGCGTTCACCGATAAGAGACATGATTTGGCGGACTTCGGGATGATTAGCGCTAATAGCGTTGGCGATATCCTTCAGAATGCTGGTTTTGCCTGCTTTAGGTGGTGAGACGATCATGGCACGTTGACCGCCGCCAATCGGTGCAACCAGGTTGATCATCCTTGTCGACAGATTCATCGGATCGTATTCAAGATTTAGGATTTGGTTCGGGAAAATGGGTGTGAGGGCTTCGAATCTTGGTCTTTTTCGGGCATCATCGGGAGTAAGTCCGTTGACTGTCTCAACCTTGAGCAGACCATGGTGCCTTTCCGATTCGCGTGGTGGTCTGACGTGACCAATAACCAGGTCGCCTGAGCGTAACTCATAGCGGCGTAATTGAGCTTGTGAAACATAGACATCATCCGGACCAATGCGATAGTTGCTTCGCAAAAAGCCAATGCCTTCGTTCATAATTTCCAACACGCCACCACTGATCTCAAGCCCCTCGGCTTCTGCAAGCAACTGGGCGATTTTTACGACCAAACCATCTCGCTTTAGTCGCTTAACATTTTCAATATTGAGATCTTTAGCAATTTTTTGGAGTTGTTTGGTCGTTTGTTTTTCTAATTCTATTATTTCCATAGTTCTATCTCTTTCTATACGCGTTTCGGAACACCCGACCTTTTATAATAGCTGTAAGCTCACACGGTACGACCACGTTGAATCTATATTTTCCATATTTGTAAAAGGTGACAGAGTGATTGGGAAAATCCCAGAACGATACCTATAATTTATCGGTGATAAAAGAAATTATAACATTTCTTGTTAAGTGTGCAAGCGTAAATACAACTGGATTTTACAACTAATTTTCTATCTTAAACGATTGTGATATCGGTTGAGTACAGCAGAGAGTCATGCTGACTCTCTGCTGTCTTTGATTATCGGATTTTTGTTACCTGGTAAGGAGCGGAAGATAGATGGCTTTATCCAGAACCGGTGGAGCTTTATAAAGGTTGAAGTCTAACTTACCGACATCATTCTTTATCGTGGTGGTGGAGCCTACGCTAAACCAACCGTACCAGACCTCGGCGGTATCAAAGCTTGCTCCGAGATCCCAGTCAACGGTGACGTCAAAGGGAGTTAAAGCATCCACAATTGCAGGACCTGTAACGCTGTAGTTAGCCCCACCTGACTTGGGGACGAAACCATAAGCCAGTTTTACAGGATCTGCCACACCAGGCGCAGAGCTTTCCCAGTTTTGCACCAAAATCCAACAGGTGCCAGAGAATGTCGGTTGGAAGATATTCAGATATTCCCATGGACCAGCACCAGCTGAAAAAGCTTTCTGAAGGGCAGGGTGTGGAGTGTTACCAGTGCCCACAAAGACATCCAGATCAGCGGAGGTAGTATCAAGAATCTCAACAACCATGCGCTGCTGGCTTGACGGACAGGTTGTAACTGTAAACCAGACCCTATCCTTATTGTCATACGGATCATCGTTAGTGGGGTCCTGCTCCAGGTTGAAAGTGGCAACAGTTGCAGGGGTCAGACCGTAACGAACATTTGAGAATGCTGTGATCGCACCCACATAATACTGGTCTTCAAAAATGTACTGACCAGCTGCAGTATCAATGGTTTGTTGCAGTTCAGTTGGCAGGGTTGAACCTGCAACAGCTGACTTTGCAGCCAGTGTGAAAGCAGTGGTGCTGATCGGTTTCCCACCGGAAAAAGTATCTTCTGTTTCGAAACTGATACGTCCAAACTGCCACGCTCCAGCAGAAAGGATCGAAGGTGCCACATGAACACTGATAACCTGCGTGCCGCCAGCGGGAATGGTGAAGCTGGTAGCAGGGGTAGTGGTGATTTCAACGCCGTCTGTTTTCTCAATGGCAATAGTGTAATCAGTCTCCACACCAGCGACATTCTTGAGTGTACGGGTGAAGGTGCAGCCGCCCAAACAATTACTATTCTGATAGGAGGGGATGTTCAAGGTACGCATATCACCACCAGCAGCCGGGTTGGCTGCTTTGTAATTTGCATAGGTTTCTTCCATCACCAGTCCAGTCAGCGCTGCTTTTGACATGTCAATCCGACCGTTACCATAAACAAACGGTGTGACTTCGGTCAAATCATGATCAACCGATGTACCAGCCAGCGCAGTCATGATGATGGCTGATCGGATAGCAGCGGGGCTCCAATCCGGGAATAAGGAACGCATCACAGCGGTTGAGCCGGCTACGTGCGGACTCGCCATGGAGGTACCAGACATCAGATCGATTTCGTTAGGACCTGAGTAGGCTGCCAGAATATTCGTACCAGGAGCAACCAGGTCGGGTTCGAGCATTTCATAGTTGGTGATAGGGCCTCTGGAACTGGAGTCCGCCATGATATCGCCCCAATCAGGTTGCGTTCCCGACACAAGGTCTTTGAGGATTGTGACTGTCATCGGGTCGCCTGCTACGGCTTCAATTATTAAACCATCCGCAAGTGAAATCATTGCGCCGGGCATTGGAACAGACCCGGTTTCCGTGCCCATGATGATTGGGGCACCAGCGGCATTGTTATAAACGATGCCGAAGATGGCCCCGGCGTCGTACATGTTTTGAAGTTTATCTTTGAAGGCACATGTCCCGCGTTTGACGATGCCCACTTTTCCGGTCAGAGATCCTGCAGCCCAGGCCGTGCAACCTTCAAGATTACCTGAACTACTACCCCATACGAGTTCCTTGTTTGTCAAATTGGTTGCGAGTGCTGGCGCAAGGTCAGAACTTGCCGCAAGAGCGATCGATCCTAGATTGTCACTGCCAGGATTGACCGTCACTGGATAACCGAAAATGCGACCATGTTGTGTATTACCAGTTACCAATGTCCACGGGGGTAATTTATAAATGGTCGAATCACCTGGTCCAGAGTTTCCAGCAGAGGTTGCGGTTGAAATACCCACTTTGAAGGCTTCCAGGAATGCCAATTCGGTGCTGTCTGCCCATGGACTGCGGGCAGGTCCGCTTTGGGGACCAATTGAGAAGTTTAAGGAATCGACACCGTCAGCAATTGCCTGGTTAACAGCCGCAGTAGAAGCACTGGTCGCGCAACCCGAAGCATCACAAACCTTGTACGAAATGACATGGGCGTTGGGTGCCATACCAGAGATAACAACATCGGCACCGCCATAATTGACGCTGATGCGGTTGCCCGCGGATGTGCTGGCAGTGTGAGAACCATGGTCCTCTGTATCGTGGCCATCTCCACCACCCACATAATCATAAGCTCCAAGCAGTTTGTCATTACAAGTATGGGTCGAAGGGTTGGACGCGCACAAACCCTTATAAACACCAGCGCCATAGGGATTGGTGTAAACATATGAGTCCAATGGAGTGGTTTCTGCAAAACTGGGGTGGCTCATATTGATACCAGTGTCGATAACACCTACAATAGTACCCGCGCCTTTAGCCCCTGGTCCAGAAGGAACCGCGTTTCCGTTCCAAACCTGGTCAATGCCGATAAATTCGGGGCTGACGTCTGTATCAAGCTGATAAATCGTATCGATAAAGACTTCCCGTACTTCAGGTTGTTGACGCAGTAGAGCCGCTTCTTCAACGCTCATGCGGGCTGAGAAGCCATTGATCACATAATCATAACGGTACAATACCTCAAGCTCGCGACCCAGCAGGGACTCGGCTTTTGCGATGAATGAGTCCATTGTTGCGTTCAAATGGCTCAAATACGCCGTCGCTTCAGGCGAATTGACGTCGATTTTGCCCGATGCTGCCCGCGGCACCGCAGCAAATATCGCGTTTCCACCTTCATAGGTAGCCAACGAAGGCTCTGATAATTGAACAGTGAAACTATCAGCCTCGGCAGCAGCAATCAACCATTCCTGTTCCTCTGTCGAAATGACGGGGTTGTCAGCAGGTGGCAATGTGCCATCAGGAACGGCAGCAGCCACCGGGCTCACCAACAACGCAGTGAGCAGAAGGAAACTTACAATTCTGGTTACAAATTTCAGCATGCTTGAATCTCCTTTTTTAGCTTTTGGATTGAACTGTATTTTGGATACCTGCAAACAACATTGCATAGGTGTTCTCCTGGGATGTACAAGATGAAGAAGAAACATGGGTGTGTTTCTCATCAGTCTATAAATATATCACAAGCATCGGCAAAACAACGATTTTCTCTGCATTTTTTGCAATTTTTCGTTGGAAACTACCTGGGTTTACGCCCTCGTTGGACAAAATCCGTTTGATTGGATATTGCTGGACTGAAAAAAGTTAAATTAAAAAGAGGCTGGCGAGTTATGCCAGCCTCTTTTTCTATTTTTTTCCTGATCAAAACTGGATCAGGGTGTTAGTGATTGTTAATCTTTCGCCTGTGCTATCTCATAATGAGCGGCAGGTACAGATTTTTCAATGCTCCAGAGATTGTCACTATTGCTACAGCGCTTTCCTCAACAGTACCTAACTGATCATTGTCGTGTAGTGCGGCATTGGTCAGCTCTCCGTTAGTTGCATCCTCATCGACAGTCACCTGGAAGGTGATTACGACTGGAGGAGCAGGCAGCAGCGCCCAGTCAAAGCAAATAGCGGAGCCGTCAGCGATTTCCAGCGCAGTGTCGTTGTAGCTAAATTGCGTACCAACTGTACCGTTCACGTTCTCCAGTCCGATAGTGCCGGAAGCAGCTGCAAACAAGCCAGGGGTGATATTGTCAAACGCATAAGTAATCTCATAAGCGCCAGGGGTATCATCTGGCTGCAAGAAATAGCCAATTTCCATATCCATGGTCTTGGTTGGGTCAGCGTTTAACTTAATGTCATCATATTCAATAGTCGCAAAACTGGCACTGTCACCAACCATGGTAATTCCTTTATTGAGGGCTAGATCGTATTCCACGGTGAAATCATCCCAGAACATTGCCATGATGTTGTTAGGCACTGTTGAATTGGGCAGCGGTGTATTCACATTCGAATAGCTGCCATCGGGAAGAGCAAAACCAGTGTAGCCTTCAGCAGTGAAGTGAATGCCGGTGTAATCGACACCAAAGTAATTAAACACGGGATAGGTGCTGAAGGTGATGTACCACATGTTATCGCCGTATGACAGTCCAGCCGCGGCTTTGAAATTGTTAGCAGTAGTGAACCAATCCAGATAGGCATCTGTCGGGTCGCCGTCAGCAAAGAAACCAAGGGTGCAGTTAGGATCGACAGCACTGGTAGTCGCCACGTAATCGCGGTAACTGGCATCCACAGTACCATTCCAGAAGATGGAGTTTGTATCAGAATCGTAGTCTCCACCCCCAGTTACTGACCCCGGAACATATGTAACGCCCGCAGGCAGAATGTCGTTGACGGAGTAGTAAATGGGCTCTGTGCTGTAGTTGGTGATTTCTATTGAATAGGTAATGGTGTCGCCAACCCCAGCTTCGGTGACATCCGCTGTTTTGACGACGTCATCCGCCAAGCGGTGAATATCGATGTCGGTGCCACCGATAAAGATGTCCCCTGGATCGTCCGCGTAGGTTTCAAAGTAGCCGTACAGGCGGTCGCCTTCTTCGGTATCCTCATTCCAGAGGATATCCATCTCAAAGGGCACACCAGCGGGGTTTGTCACGGGCAGTACAACCTCGTAATTACCCGCAGGTGGGGTAACTGGCACCATGCCTGTCGCGAGGGTGACCGAATCGCCTGCAGCACCAGCGTAGTTTTGGACAACAATATAGAAGGTGTCGGGTTGGTTGTAATAGATAAAATCCTTGGGTCCGTTGATGTATTCCAAAACCGCGCCAGTGGCACTTGAAGCCACCAGGTAATCGTCCGCGGTGAACACGCCGTCCGAAGGATAGTCATAATACAGGAACATATCCAGATCCGACGAAGTTGAAGCCGTAATTTCAGCTACCAGGCGGACTGTATAGGCTGGGACCGTAATCTTTTTGACAAAAATCTGAGAGAGGTCATCCAAATAGTCACCGGGAGTTGGATCTGGGTCAAGAGTGAAGCTCTCTAACTCAGCTTTAGCAAGGCCGGTAGTGAAAGTATTGGCACCAGTCAACTCTACAGCTATTAGATCACTGAGAGTTGCAGCATCCGCGTCGCGGTGCGTGTCAAACTTGACCAATGCAGGAATGTTGCTCGAGGTAGGCAGAACTGCCAGAGGGATGTGAACGTCAGCAATTGGCGCGCCAATTCCACCAGTTGCGGTGACAATCACATCATCCACCTGCCACCACCAATCCCAATCAGGGGCAACGTAGTGGAAGCGGAGTGTAACATCAGTCTCCCCCGCAAAGGTGGAGAGATCGATAGTCTCGGTCCGTGGTCCGTAGAAATCCGCTTTTTCATAATGGAAGACATTGGTCCAGGTTGTTCCACCATCCACACTCACATCTACATAACCATCATCCAAGTTTCCATAATCCCAAAAATCGGACTTGAACTGCAGACTGATTGAGTCATACCCTGTGAAATCCATAGTGGGGGAAATCATCCAGGTGTCCATTGGATCACCACAGAAATCTGAATTGGCATCTGCGGCAAAGCCAGTACCACCCGTGTTGTTGTCTGCTTCAGTATCTGCGGTACTCAGCCAGATGTCACAAGAGGCAGGATCGGCATCGACCGTCCAACCGATGGGCGGGAAAAATTCAAAATCTTCCGAAAGTAATTCCTCAACACTTCCTGGATGGGTATCATCTGTCAAAAACTCAACTGATGCAAATTCCCAAACGTCAGTCTCAAAAGCAGCCACGTCAGCGGTAAAGGTGACTTCCTGCGTGCCACCCGCGGCGATGGTGAAGCTCGCAGGAGTAACAGTGACCCAGTCAGAGACAGAGGCAGTGTAGGTTGCGGGCACATCTGCCACACTGGTAAAAGTACGCGTCCAGGTGCATTCGCCAACGCACTTGCTGCTGTAAAGGCTTGCAAGGTTCAGGCTCGCGGGGTTGCCGTCCAAAGTGGGGTCAGCAGCTTCAAAGTTGGCAATAGTTTCATTCATCACCAAACCAACCATGGCGGCATTTTCGAGTGCGATACGTCCAGAACCCTCATCCTGCGGGGTGGCTGGGCGCATGACGCCTTCAATGGTAACGCGGTCAGCAAGCAGACCATCTTCTGCGGTCATCATCATAGCGGAACGAATTTCCATGGCCGTCCAATCCGGATGCAGCGCCATCATCAGCGCGGCAGCACCGGCATTGTGCGGACTGGACATGGAAGTACCTTGATAGAGTTCGATCTCGTAGTCTGAACTGGGGGCGATTGTGCCATCAGCCACGGCTGCTAAAATCGAAACGCCTGGTCCAGTAATATCAGGCTTTAACACGTCAAAAGTGGTGTTAGGACCATAAGAGCTAAAGCCAGCAATGATATCTTCGTAATTAGTGTTGTAAATCCGACTGGTCTCGGCAGAGATAGTTGCGGTAGCGGTGGGATTGGCATCAATCCAAGCCTTGATTGCCAAACCATCTTCCATGCTGATCATAGCAGCGCCGGTCACGATGCCAGCCATGCCAGCAGGAGCGCCAGTGCGGCTGTTGTAGATCAAAACATATTCCGCGCCGGCCGCATAAGCATTGGCTTCCTTGGCTGCAAAAGTACAGGTGCCACGTTGAACGAGTGCAATGGCACCGTCGAAGAAGCCAGCCGTATAACCTGCACAACCGTTTACATTAGTAGGGTCATACTTAATTGGCAAGTTCACAAGGTCAGCAACCAGTAGAGGTCCGGATTGTACTGCGCCCAAGCCAATCAGCGTTGGAGGAACAGCACCTGGACCAGTGATATCTACCGCATTGGCAAAAATTCTGCCATGGGAGGCAGCAGCAACGGTGGACACCCAGGGCGAGCGATGCGCCACTGAGGAGGCACCGGTTGTATCGCCAGCATTACCGGCGGATGTCGAAACAAAAATCCCAGCTTCGGTTGCAGCCAAAAAGGCTAACTCGACTGGGTCAGAATAAGGATTGGCACCACCGGAAATGGAGTAGTTGATCACGTCCACACCATTCGCGATAGCATCATCAACTGCTGCAACGGTAGCGTCACCATAGCAAGCGCCATTAGGCTCAACAGGAACGCAGACATCAAAGGCAATAACCTGTGCATGAGGTGCCACACCACTGATAGTGGTGGCAACACCCTGAAACTCTACTTCCACAAAATTACCAGCCACAGTAGATGCAGTGTGGGAACCATGACCTTCAGAATCTTCCGGGCTGGAAGTTTCTACAGGATCGTCGGCAACATAGGTGAAAGCACCGACCACTTTGTCATTACAGGCAGTGGCATAATCGGGGTCTCCATCAGGAGCACAAACGCCCAAATAATCGCCAGCCCATTCATACTCGTACCCATCAATAGGTGCATCGCTGAAGGAGGGGTGGTCAAAGTTGATGCCGGTATCGATAATACCGACCAGCACACCTTCGCCGAAGGTCTCGACACCACTGGATGTCTCGCCGAGCCAAACAGCAGGAGCGCCTATCAGAATAGGACCTTCATCGGTAGTGAGTTGTTCGATGGGTGCGCGCAGAACCTTGGCACCAGTCTGGGCTGCTAATAATGCGGCTTCATCGGGGGTCAACAACATTGAAAAACCATTGGTGCCGTATTGATACTGGAAAAACACCTTGGGTGCGTGACCAAGTACATTACTGGCTGTAGTCAAATAAGCTGACTGCTGCGCCTGCAGGTACTTCAGGTATGCCTGGCTCTCAGCGGTTTTCACATTCAGCTTTGTGCCTGTGACCGAAGGAGCAGTGGCTGCAAGGCTTGCAACCTCGCCCTTGTAGGTGGCTAAAGGTTCATCGGGCAAGATGACCACAAAACGAACCGGGTCCTTACCATCAACCTCTCCAACTTCAATTGCATGTTCCTCAGTGAATTTCTGAGGCACCTCTGCTTCTGGTTTACTTAGCAAAGTTGAGCGATCAACCACAGGCAGTCTTGAGCCAGTTGGAGGAGTGCTTTGCGCACTGATCGGAGAAACGATCATCCCCAAAACAATAAGTATTGCAATAAAACGGGTTAACTTAGATTTCATTCTTTTCTCCACTTTCTATATTTTTTTTTGAATACGCGCGTCGCACGTTAACAAAACAAGGAGAACAAATACTGAATACAACAAGACTTGGCTGTCTGTAAATATCTAAAGAAAAAAATGCTTCTCTGCTCGAGTTAAAGAAAATTCCCCAAGACCTATTCATATTTGATAAGTGATCCTTAAGGGACCCCAAGGCGGAATCGATGCTTAAATTATAGCAAGTCCCCGGCTGCCGTCAAGGCAAAACCGCCGATTATTGCCGTACCAACCGTTTTTCGATGGCTGGCTGGCGATCGACCTCGAAATTCTCCTCCCAAAGTGTATAATCAGGTCAGGAAATTATGCGGAGAATCTATGGCAACCCGGACCACCAATAAAAAACCAACCTCTTCCAAGACCAGGACAACTGCAAAACCTCGCTCAACCGCAACCCGGTCAAAGAGCACAACAACCAAAAAATCGACATCCAGCAGGGTAAAAACAAGCAGCAACACACCTAAAAGGACAACACGCACTACTCCCAGACCCCAGCCAAGAGTTACTTCAACCCCCCGAACGCCTCTGTCTGGTGAACAAAAAGCCGATATTACCGGCATTGTTCTGATTGTGATCGCACTTCTCTCGCTTATGGCTGCCCTCACGTCCCAGTCAGGTCAGCTAACCCGCTGGTGGACAAATTGGTTGCAAACAGGAATAGGATGGGGAGCTTATGCCTTGCCACTGGTTCTGCTGGTTTTGGGTGCCTGGTTCCTCCTCTCGAGAATTGAGAACTTACCCAGGGTCAACATCGAACGCGTTGTTGGGATAGTCCTGGTCTTTTTCAATCTACTGGTATGGTTTGAATTGATCGATCAAAGTTTTCCACCAGTTGGAATTCCGAGCGGTGGCGGCTTCGTTGGAAGTAACATCTACCGTGTCTTTGAATCTTTGCTCGGTAAAGCAGGCATGGCAATTGTGCTGATCGCCTGGCTGCTGATCGCCCTCATGCTGTTGGTTGACCTCTCTATGTCAGACCTGGCAGCTTGGGTTACAGTCAAATTGCAGGCACTTAAAACAAAAGTGGACGAAGATGTTCATAGTAAACGCGTGGAACGCGCACAACAAAAAGCCGAAGCGCAATTGCCGGTGGAAGAGACTAATACCCCTGCCATGCCAGAAGCAAGACCGCAGGTGTTAAGACCAGTTTCCGCGCAGGTACAACCAACAGAAGAAGAGCAGACCGCCGAGCCTGAATGGAAGTTACCTGTACCTTCCGAGGTGCTCGACCCGGTCAAAGCAGCCCCAATTGACGAGGAATCCGACGAAGATCGCGCCCGTGTGATCGAAGAGACTCTTCGTTCGTTTAACGCCCCAGCCAAAGTAGTTGAGATCCGGCGTGGACCAAGCATTACAATGTTCGGTGTTGAACCTGAATACCTTGAATCGCGCAATGGGAAGACCAAGGTGCGTGTCAACAACATCGTCAGGCTGGCAGATGACCTCTCGATGGCGCTCAAAGCCTCCCGCATCCGCATGCAGGCACCAGTGCCAGGTAAAGGTTACGTTGGGATTGAAGTGCCAAATATCAAAACCGCCATGGTATCCATGCTGGACGTCGTGGAGAGCCCTCAATTCATTGGTCACCCCTCCCAACTCAAGTTTGCTCTCGGAAAAGACGTTACCGGCAAACCCTTCACAGCTGACCTGGCTTCCATGCCACATTTGCTCATTGGCGGCACAACGAATTCAGGCAAATCGGTTTGTGTCAATTCCATTCTGACCGGATTTTTGCTCAATATGACCCCGGACCAGCTGCGGCTGCTGCTGGTGGACCCTAAACGAGTGGAGCTTTCGATATATAACGGCATTCCCCACTTGCTGGCAGATGTAATTGTTGATGCGGAAAAAGTGGTTGGAGCGCTGGATTGGATGCTGCGCGAGATGGATCTGCGCTATCGAATTTTCGAGGCAGATGGCGCTCGCAATATTGATGAATTTAACTACATCAAGACAAAGGCAGGCGAAAAGACCCTTCCTTATATTGTGGTGGTCATCGATGAACTGGCTGACCTGATGATGCTCGCTCCAGACGAAACCGAACGATCCATTACCCGCCTGGCACAATTGGCACGTGCTACCGGTATTCACCTGATCATCGCTACTCAGCGCCCTTCAGCTAATGTCATTACCGGTCTGATTAAAGCCAACTTCCCTGCTCGAATTGCTTTCGCGGTTGCCTCCAATGTGGACAGCCGTGTGATCCTGGACCAACCTGGCGCAGAACGGCTGTTGGGCAAGGGCGACATGCTCTTCCAGGCACCAGATGCGGCTGCTCCCGTTCGGCTACAAGGCACTTATGTATCTGACCGCGAGCTCTCTGCGCTCACGGATTACTGGCGTGGACAAAACACTCAGGAAGGTGCTCCGGAAAGACCCGATAAAGCGATCATTCCGAACCGCTCTCACCTTCCCATGACCCAGACTCCGTTATGGAAAGAAATGGAAAAGGACCCCAACGCCGATCCGATTCAAGACGAAGCGTTGAAAATTATCCGCAAGGAAGGTCGCGCTTCTGTTTCCATGCTGCAGCGAAAATTGCGCATTGGCTATACTCGTTCATCACGTTTGATAGAAAAATTGGAAGAAGATGGCATCATCGGTCCTCCCAACCCACAAACCGGCACTCGCGAGGTACTGGATTGGGGCGACTTCCCGCCTTTGAATGAGGATTAAGTCGGTTGTTTTGAGCAAAGCGGTTGATAATCGTTGTGATATTTATTTTTCTTGATTCAATGGAACGGTATAACACCATTCCCTACTTTTGCTGTCTCGCAAAACTCCGTAGGGCTGGGGCTTGACCAACATACAATATTCAAATAATTCAGATAACCACTATCAAATCTTAGTTTCTACAAACAGATTACATTTCTTTTTAATGGTAGAATTTGATACGGACTCAATATAGATCAGTTGGGGGAGGTTGTCCCGAATAAAGCCAGCCAATCCAGCCGTTGTTTTATTTGCGCGATTTCCAATATAGGTCTATAATGATGCCAAATCTTAATTCATTGGAGCAATTTATCAATGTCAGACAACGACGCCGCAATTTTACAGGAGAATAATCAGGAGACAGAACCAGAAGTAACAATGGAAAGCCTCATGGGCGAATTCGATGCAGAAGGAATGAGTTTAGACATCCCAACTGCTGGTGAAATTCGCGATGGCATTATTGCCAGCCTATCAGACAATCGAATCTTGGTGAGCATCGGTGCAAAATCCGAAGGCATCATTGAAGGTAAAGAATTCGACGCGATACCAAAAGAAATTTTAGCTACCTTTGAAGAAGGTAAGGCCATTCCGGTTTATGTAGTTAACCCGGAAGACCATGACGGCAACCTGATTCTCTCATTTGTCAGAGCAGTGGAAGAACAAAGCTGGATCGAAGCAGAAGAACTGTTGAAATCCAGTGGCACTTTCTCCTCTACTGTTGCAGGCTATAACAAAGGCGGTCTCATTATTCCGCTTTCAACCATTCGTGGGTTTATTCCTGCCTCCCAACTCAGCCTCAGCCGCCGCTTCAATATGTCCAGCGGCACCCCGGAAGAGAAATTCAAAGAATTTGTCGGCGAGTCTGTTGATGTTTGTGTCATCGAAGTCGATCGCCAACGACAACGTCTGATTCTCAGCGAACGCGCTGCCAGCACTGAAACCCGTGACATGATCCGCGATAAGATCCTTGAAGATCTTCACGAAGGTGATGTTCGTACCGGTCGCGTCACCAGCATTGCAGATTTCGGCGCATTCGTCAATATTGGTGGAGCAGACGGCCTGATCCATCTCAGTGAAATGAGCTGGGATCGCCTGGAACACCCCAATCAACTGCTGAAGGTTGGCGAAGAAGTGAAAGTCAAAGTCATCAGTGTTGATCGCGATCGCCGCCGTGTTGGTCTTTCTTTACGCGCGCTGCAGGCAGATCCCTGGAATGAGCAGGTCAAAGAACTCAAAATCGGTCAATTGGTGGAAGGTGAAATCACTCGACTGACCAATTTCGGCGCTTTTGCCAAACTGCACCTGCCCGGTGACCTTGAAGGTCTGGTTCATATCTCTGAACTAAGCGACAAACGCATCGACCATCCCAAAGAAGTTCTCAAATCCGGTGATATTGTCACTCTTCGCATCCTGAAAATCGAAGACAAAGACCACCGCATCGGTCTGAGCCTCCGTCGTGTCGATTCTCCTGCCTATGCAGACATGGACTGGAAAACATTGGTCGAAAACTTCAACCTCGACAGTGGTGAAGCTGGTACGACTATCGGCGATATGGTCGGCGAAGAAGTGACCGAAGAGCCTATGAGCGAAGCAGTTGAAGAGACCGCTGCAGAAGTGGTTGAAGAAGCAGTTGAAGATACCGCAACAGAAGTGATTGATGAAGCAGTTGAAGAGACCGCAACAGAAGTGATTGAAGATGTGGTTGAAGAGACTGCAACAGAAGTCATTGAAGATGCTGTTGAAGAAGTTAAACTGCCCGAAGAAGACAAAGAGTAAAACCTCTTGAACCATTGCGTCGGAGTGATTTCTCACTCCGACGCTTTTTAATATCTATGAACTTAATTTTTGACGCTCACCAGGACCTTGCCTACAATATTCTCTCCTTTGGAAGGGATTACAGCCGCTCAGTTGACCAAACCCGCCAGCTCGAACTCCACCAAACCATCCCCGGACTAACCTATCAAACCCTCCTCGGCTGGCCTGAATATAACCGGGGTAAAGTAGCCCTGGTTTGTGGTACCCTTTTTGCCGACCCAGCTCGCGCGGAAAAAGTATTGCACCGGAATCTGCAGGTCTACCACACACCAAAAGAAGCCAACCAGATCTACTGGAAACAGTTGCGGTTCTACCATCAGCTCTGCGATGAAAAACCCGAAGTCTTTCGCATGATCACAACAAAAACTGACTTGAGTGACCATCTACAAGACTGGGAAAACCAGCCACTCAACCCTGCACCGGGCGATTACCTGCCTATAGGAATAATCCCAAGCATGGAAGGCGCGGAAGGTATTGTTGACCTCGAGGAATTGCCACTTTGGTGGGAAAATGGCTTACGTGCTATTGGACTTGCCTGGGCTGGTAACCAGTTTTGTGGTGGGACGCGCGAACCTGGCCCTCTCACCGCTTTAGGGCATGAATTGCTGCATGAGATGGCGCGAGCTGGTTTCATACTGGACCTTTCGCACATGGATGAACCGGCTGCTCTGGAATGCATCCAAACTTATCCAGGGCAGATTATCGCCAGTCATTCCAATGTTGCTTCGCTTGTGAAAGGTTATTTCACCAACCGACTGCTCTCTGACCTGGTTGTAAAAGAATTGCTTGGGCGTGGAGGCGTGATCGGGGTTGTACCGTTAAACGCATTCCTGAATTGGGAGTGGCAGGCTGACGGGGGCAAAGCGGCTATTTCACTGCGTTTACTGGCAGAGCAGATCGATCATATCTGTCAGATTGCCGGTAATTGCGACCAGGTCGGAATTGGTAGTGATTTTGACGGTGGTGTTGGGCTCGAACATGTACCCGCTGAAATTGATAGCGTTGCGGACCTGCAAAAACTTGCTCCCTTCTTGCAGGAACTTGGGTACAATGAAAGAGAAATGATTCAAATTTTTGCAGGTAATTACCTGAGAGTGTTAGAATCGGTCTTACCTGAGTAGAGTGCTGGATGAAGTTTAGCGATAGAGACGTTCTAATTGACCCTTGTAACAACCTTGACCGACGAGCCAGGGATTTTGGTTTTCCCCACACGCAAATCCGGGGTGGCCTGACCTTAACTTTAATCGGTCTTTTTATTTTGATCGTCGGTTTGAGACCTGACCTTTTTGGGCTGGACCGCGGTCTATACATCGGCTTCACTCAGATCATCATGGTACTCATCGGCATCGCGTCCCTGACCATTGGCGCCAACAGCACTTTCAACGCATTTTGGGCTTGCACCGACAAGACCCTCCTGGCAGATATCGGGGCGCGCACAATTATGACCGGTTATGTCATTTGCGCGTTCACCTCTCTTGCAGACGCCTTCGGCTTCGGAACCAACCCACCTCCGGAAGTCATCCTTGGCACACTGCAAAGCCAGGGTGTCGTCATCGGTCTCGTCGTTATCCTGATCGGTTTATTGTTGAAGGTTCGCTGGCAATCCGATCGGCAAGCACCCGTGGAGCAGGAAGCGTAACGCCAGCTTTCACATTTGATTAGATTGAATATCATCAACCAGCCTCCCCACTTTTTCACCCTATCAAACGGACTTCGGATCGCAATGAAGCCAATCCACACGGCACCTATTGTCAGTACCTGGCTTTGGTACGACGTCGGTTCCCGAAACGAATTGCCCGGAAAAACTGGTCTGAGTCACTGGGTTGAACATATGCAGTTCAAAGGTACCCGGACCTACACCGCAAAGGAAATGGAAGATACCATCGCCCGAACTGGTGGCTACTCCAATGCATTTACCAGCCCAGATTGGACCACCTACTTTCAGACCGTACCAAGCGCTGCCCTTGAAATCGCTTTGCGATTTGAGTCTGACCGAATGGTCAACAGTCTCTACGAGCCTGAGGAAGTTGAGACGGAGAGAACAGTCATCCTTTCTGAAAGAGAAGGGAATGAGAATGACCCTCAGTTTCTACTGTCCGAGGCGGTTCAGCTGGCAGCTTTCACACAACATCCTTACCGCAATGAGGTGCTTGGTTCCACAGAAGACTTGCTCTCTCTGACTCGTGATGACCTTTACAATCATTACCGCAACTACTATCAGCCCAGCAATGCTCTGCTCTGCCTGGCTGGTTCTTTCGATGTTGACTCGACCCTGACACTAATCAAGAATTACTTCGAGTCAATTAAAAACCAGGAGCCGATCCGTTCCATCCCAACCCCGGAAACCGAAATTACTGATACTGTGAGTGTTGAGCTGCAGGGTCCGGACGAGGCAGATTACATCCAGATCGCCTGGCGCTCACCCCAAGCCGATGACCCGGATTTTTTCGCTTACACGCTCATCGAAAGCATCCTAAGTGGACCCTCCAGCCTGAGCATGTTCGGTAGTGGTGGGATCGGCAACCGCAGCAGCCGGTTCTACCGCGAACTGGTGGAGAACCAGCTGGTTGCATCAGTCTATGGTTCGCTATCAGCCAGCATCGATCCAGGTACCTTTTCTCTCAACCTTACTTGCCGGGGCGATCATTCACCGGATCAAGTTATTGAGAAAATTGACCAGGTTGTTGACCAATTTTTGACTCATGGTCCCACAACCGAAGAACTGGCAATTGCACTCAAACAAGCCCGAGCAAATTTTACTTACAGCAGTGATAACATCACTAACCAGGCTTTTTGGCTCGGCTACGCGCATAGTTTTGCGGATTACAGCTGGTTTACAGATTACGTCAAACGCCTTGAGCAGGTCTCGAAAAATGACATCCTCCGCGTCGCCAGGCAATATCTTGACCCTGCCCACCGTGTGACGGGTGTCTATCGCAACCGGGAGACTTTCGCCAATGGTTAACTCAAGTTCCAATACAGTAAAGCTTCCTGGTTCTGACTCGATTTTTAGAAAGAGTCTTCCTTATAGTGGCACCTTTTTAGCATACCCAAACCCAACCAGCCCAGCGGTTTACTTCAGGGGTTACCTACCCATCGGCAGCCTGTCTGACCCGGAGGGTAAAACCGGTCTCTCTAACCTCCATGCCGCCATGCTCTCAACTGGTACCCAGAAGCACGAATTTCATCAGCTGTACACATTGATAGAGAGTTGCGGGGCTTCTATTTCCATCAGTTCCGGCTATCTCTCTACCGTCTTCTCCGGTCAATGCATGAAAGAAGACTTGCCCCTCATCCTGGGAATTTTGCTCGAAATGCTCTCGCAGCCGACCTTCCCTCAGACCCACTTTGAGCGGCTAAAGCAACAATTGGCAACCATTTTCAAAATCCAATCGCAGAATACAGAAGAAATGGCTTCGTTAGCGTTCGATCGTCTATATTATCGTGGACATCCCTATGCCCACCCCGAAATTGGCTATCCGAACACAGTTGCTGAAATCACTCGGGATGACTTGCTAAACTTTCACGAAACTGCTTTCGGACCCAACGGCTTGGTTGTTGCTTTTGCAGGAGGTATGGACAGCGAAAAGACAGCTAACCTGTTTGGGCAGGTATTTTCAGGTTGGTCTGTTCCTCACCAGAAATTTCAAGCCGATCTGCCTGTTTGGCAGCCGCACGGAGAAGCTATTCGGGAGCATATCGCCATACCAGAGAAAAGCCAGTCTGATCTGATCGTTGGCACTTCTGCGCCAACAGGAATGAGCGAAGATTTCCAGGTTTGTGCCCTCGGAAACAGCATTTTGGGTCAGTTCGGCATGATGGGTCGCATCGGCGATTCCGTCCGCGAACGTTCAGGGCTGGCTTATTACGCCGGCTCTTCACTTGAAGTCGGTCTCGGCCCATCCTGTTGGAAGGTCTCTGCAGGGGTCAATCCGGATAACCTGGAAAAAGCCTTGGGTAAGATCAAAGAGGAACTGAAGCGATTTATCAACGAGCCGGTATCCCAGGCTGAGCTCACGGATGTCAAGGAGCAGGCTCTGGGGCAAGTACCCCTTTCCTTGGAAAGTAATGTGGGTATCGTGCGCTTTTTGCTCAGCCTGCAGCGATTTGAATTAAGCCTAGATTATTTACGGGAACTGCCCGCCATTCTTGAAGCGGTGAGTGCAGAAGATATTCTCACCTGTGCCCAAAAACATTGGGATCTGGACAAGCTGGTGATTACCTCAGCCGGGAGAGCGCTATGATCAAATCCGGGATCGACCTGATCCGCACTAACCGTCTCGAATCAGTAAATCCACACATACGCAAGCGCTTCATTCAGCGCGTTTTCACCCAAGCAGAACAAGATCAGGCGCAGGATGACAACGAAACTCTGAGCGGTCTTTTTGCTGCCAAAGAGGCGGTGTCGAAAGCCTTGGGGACTGGTATTGGAAGAGTAGCGTGGCAGGATATCGAAATTTTGCATGAACGGAGCGGCGAACCATTCGTGCATTTACATGGCAATGCCTATTCGGTCGCCCAGGAAAAAGGGCTAAGGCACTGGAGCATTTCTATCACGCATGAGGGCGGTTTGGCTGCGGCTGTTGCTGTGGCTATTGGAGATCCAGGATGAAAATTCTCGGTCTTGCAGATGTGGAAGCACCGTCGGTTTACAACCCAAACGTAAAAAACCGATTTCCTGATATTGACCTGGTCGTCTCATGCGGTGACCTGCGCCCAGCCTATCTGGAATTCGTGGTCAGTATGCTCGACCTTCCACTTTATTATGTCCATGGAAATCATGTTCAGAATATTCAGGACGATGAAGGTAATAACCATACCGAACCTTCGGGTGCGATCAACTTGCACAAAAATGTCCATTACGACGAGAAGAACGACTTGATCTTATCCGGGATTGAAGGCAGTCTGGTATATAGCTTTGGTCCCTATCAGTACTCTCAGCAACGTATGTGGAATATGGTATACAGCCTGATTCCCCGATTAATGCTGAACAAAGTAATCCACGGTCGCTATCTGGACATTTTCGTCACTCATGCTGCAGCCACAGGAATACATGATGACGATGATCCGGCTCACCAGGGGGTGGATGCATTTCGTTGGCTGATCAAGACCTTCAAACCAAAGCTTCATTTGCATGGACATATACACGTATACAATCCCTTCACTCCCCGCGAAACCCAATACAAAGAAACCCGGGTAATCAACACTTACGGTTTCCGAGAAATCACACTTTAGTCATTATGACGGATTCTTCCGATTGGGCGAGACTGGAAGGTGCCCCACCTTCCTTTACAAACCAATACTGAATAAAGGCACCAACATCTCATCGATATGTAAGCCACCATGCCTGCCCTGCATCGTGTTTTGACGGTCGGGCCACCAAAGATAGCTGTTCCCATGTGGAACCGCCACCAAATCCCCAATTCGGTTCTCAAGATCGGGATGATCTTGCCCATTCCCCAATAACTTCATATCCAAAACTTGCTGACGGGTGAGGAATTCGAATTCACCAGGCCAGTTGTGTTCGAAGTAATCCTTCACTGCCTCAATTTGACCTTGTTTCACATACAAAAACGGCAAACGTCCTTCGCAGGTTGGTGCCATGGTGAGCATATCTGTCAGTTTTGGATGGTTTGCCAGGTTATAGCTTTCATTCACCGGCGTTTCGACGGAACCATGGTCTGCTGTAACCAAAATCAGGCTGTTACTTCGAACTGAGGCATCCAAACCCCCAACCAACAGACGGAACAAGGCATTAGTAAAATCATAAAATTGCTCGGTTACACGTTCGTTGTAAGTGCCGTAACGATGCATAAGCCCATCAACATAACTCCAATAGGCGTAAACAAATTTCCTTCGGGATGAGGGTACGTTCAGCAAATCCCGCATGTTCAGCAATAGATCGCTCTCGGCTGTGAATGCATGCAGATGGCTGCCTGGCAGATGCATTTGTGACAACCCAGAATTCGCGATTCCGGTCGGCAAAAACGCATGGCTTTCGACCCCATGATTCGCAAAACGTTGTCCCAGTGGTGTCTGGTTCATGAACCGGGTTGGTTCAAATCCGGCTTTAACCAATCCCCCCACGTCTCCCTTGTAGGTAATTGGAGTGTGGAGGATGTTATTCATCACCAATCCCAGTTCCTTATGCCACATCTCGTAACCAACCACACCATGCTGGTTAGGCGCGGTTCCTGTCCAAATTGTGGTCAGAGCTGAAGCCGTCGTGCTTGGGCTAATGCTGGTTATTGGGAAAAGATTACCATGTTCAAGTTGTACGCTCCAGCGGGGAGCCTTGCCCTCGTCCATCAAGCGTTTAAGCTGGTTATAACCTAACGCATCCACCAGGATGACAACCACGTTTTGGTAACGTTCTTGAAACTGTTTGAGAATGGGTTGGCCAAAAACTGGTGAGGGCATTGGGCCGGCACCCAACCAATGAGCCACTGTTGGGGTCAGGTTGACCAAACCAAAACCATCATAACTGGGCATGACCCATTCGTTTTCTTTGTTCAACCCGCCAAATTCGCCTGAACCTAATGCAGTTAGTATTTCCTTCTCAAAAACGGGCATTTAAGACTCCTCACCTAATTTCAAACAAGCTTCCGCTGAAAGCCAGAACAATGTTTCCCGAATGTCTTTCCGGTTGACCCAGTCCCGCTGGTCCCAACCTTCTGGAACAACCATGTCACCTGCGTAAAGATATTGACCAAAATTGACCCCCCGAAATTTTGCTACCGCAGCCAAACCAGACAGTTCCATCTCCACCGCTAAACAGCCTTTGGCTTTGTAATAAGCGGTCTTCTTCAAAGTCTCACGATAAACCGCGTCCGTCGTCCATACCTTTGTCAGAAGATAGTCGATACGATTTTCTTTGAGCACATTTTCAAGCACTTCAATGGTGCTTGGTTCGATTTCAATCGTCTCGGATGCAGGTAAATAGTGATAAGAAAGCCCTTCATCTCTGTAAGCCGAAGTTGGTAACAAAACATGACCAACTGAAATTTCCTTATCCAATACTCCACAGCCCCCACACGCGACGATATGCTTCACGCCAAAAGCGATTGCTTTTTCGACCATGGCTCCGGCGTTTGGTGCTCCTACCCCGGGTTGAACGAATGCGATTCGTTTGCCTCTACATTCGATTGCGTAATAAGGAAACAGCCCACCTTCCGACACGACAGTGTAGAGGACCTCAGCCTGGTTTTCCTCGGCGACCTTTGAGACAACTTCGCGAAAAAAACATAGAACAAGGTATTCTGGAAAATCAAGTTCTAACCCAGCATGATTAGGCTGCAGGATTGCATTAGGGTCTGAATCAAATCTAAGTATTGGAAAAGGATTGCCAATCTCTTCGTTACTCACAAAATTCTCCATTCGACGTCTGTGTTTTCCGCGAAACGTTCTTTCATCGCATCAATTGCCTGGGGGTTGCTGTCGCAGAGGATAAAGCGCCTGCCCAGGTTCAGGCAAGCCCGACCGGTCGTGCCGCTTCCGGCAAAAAAATCCAAAACCAAGTCACCTGGGTCAGAAGATGCACGCACAATCCTTTCAAGAACACCAAGGGGTTTTTGAGTCGGGTAGCCTGTCTTTTCACGGCTGTTGGTTCCCACAATGGTATGCCACCAGGTATCGGTGGGCAGTTTGCCTTTGGCTGCCTTTTCAGGACCTACCAAACCAGGCGCCATGTAGGGAATACGGTCAATATCGTCAACGTTAAAGGTGTAGTTTTGGTAATCTTTGGCATAGAAAAAGATGGTATCGTGCTTGGCAGGCCACCGATCTTTTGCGCGACCACCAAAATCGTAAGCCCAGATGATCTCGTTGATAAAATTTTGTCTCCCAAATATTTTATCCAGGGCAATCTTACAATAATGAGCTTCCCTGTAGTCGATATGAAAATAAAAACTGCCATTCGGCTTTAAGACGCGATAGGCTTCCTCTAATCGGGGTTGCAAAAAAGCTTCAAAGTCCTTAAAAACATCGTTGTACTCGCCTTCACCCAACACTTCGGTCTGATAAGAATTTCCGCCAAAACCTATGCGGTCTCCTTCGCCATCCTGAGCGCGCACCGTTCGAAAACGCTTTCGCGCCTGGACTTTCCCAGTATTGAAGGGCGGATCAATATAAATCAGATCAACACCATTGTCTGGCAAAGAATTGAGTAGTTTTAGGTTATCCCCAAAGTAGACTGTGTTTTCCATTGGATGATTTTAACACGTCCAGAGATGAAAAACAGGCTGCCTTTCGACAGCCTGTTTTATTAATAAGAAGTAAATCGATTAATCCAATTGCGATGTGCAATGGGGGCAACGGCTTGCCTCGAGGGGAATTTCTGTCTTGCAGAAAGGACAGACTTTGGTTGTAGGTTCTTCTGCAATTTCCTCTTGCTTTTTCAGATCACGCAGCTTGTTGATCGCTTTGACCACCAGGAAAATGATGAAAGCAATAATCAGGAAGTTGATAATAGACATCAAAAAAGATCCATACGCAAAAGCAACAGCACCTTGTTCCTGTGCTACAGTGAGGGGAGTCCCTTTTGGAATGCTGACAGCAGCCTTGTTAAGTTGCACGTACAGGTTGTTGAAATCCGCTTTGCCTAAGAGCATGCCAACCGGAGGCATGATAATATCCGCCACCAAAGAATTGATAATTTTGCCAAAAGCCCCACCAATGATCACGCCTATCGCCAGGTCAAGCGCATTACCTTTCGTAATAAATTCTTTAAATTCATCCATAAATTTTTTCACATCCACCTACCTTTCGGAATAATTATAACAAAATTGATAGGAATAAGGGGAGCGTCGGGAGCAACAAAACTACGTGATTTATCTCGGTTTTGCTTTTACACATAATTGAACGACTTAGTTTTGGACTATAATTAAATAAATTTCCCTAGACAACCAGAATGAGGGTCATAATGGATGAAAATTTTGACGATAAGGCTGAAGAATTTGCTGATGATGCCGTGGATGCGGCTAATGATGCAGCAGAAGATCTAACTCAGGCGACAGAAAACGTCTGGGATAAAGTAGAAGATAACCTGACTCAGGCAACAGACAACGCCTGGGATAAGGTCGAGGACACAGCAGAAGCAGCTGGAGACAAATTCGACCAGGCAACAGAGAACACCTGGGACCAGGTTCAAGAAACTGCAGAAGTAGCTGGTGAGCAAACCAGCCAGGTTGCAGAGAACACCTGGGATCAGGTTCAGGAAACCACTGAAGTTGTTGGAGAGCAAACCAGCCAGGTTGCAGAGAACACCTGGGATCAGGTTCAAGAAGCTGCAGAAGTAGCTGGAGAGCAAACCAGCCAGGTTGCAGAAAACACCTGGGATCAGGTTAAAGAAACCGCAGAAGTAGCTGGAGAGCAAACCAGCCAGGCTGCAGAAAATGCCTGGGATCAGGTTGAAGAAGTTCAGGCTGAAGTATCTGAAGCGATTGAAGAAACTGTCGAGACCGTTCCTGGAACATGGAGCGAGGTCGAAGATACTCTCACGGTTGAGCCGGCAGAGGGAAAACATGGGCATGAACATACTTATGGCGACGAGTATGTCCCAGATATTTCTGGTGAATGTTGTGAACCGGAATCAAAACTTGACCCGCTGTCTGCTGCTGAGTTTGCATCCTCCCCGCTTGGTATCGGTCCTGACCTTATGGGACCGACCATCACTGCAAAGGACGTACGCGCCATCAGGTCTGATCACATCGTGGACTCACAAAAGATAGCCAGCAAAGAAAAGGGCTTCCCAGTATGGGCAATCATCCTGATCATCTTGCTGTTACTCTGCATTTGCGTCATTCTGCCAGTGCTGCTTGTATTTGGCGGTGGGTTCGCCATCTTCCGCAATGTGTTTGAGAATATAGGTTCAATTTTGCCCTACCTGGTGTAGAAGGCAGATTATCTGTAGATTCACAAATCTTTCCAAAAAACGAGAGGCCGGCATATTGTCGGCCTCAATTTTTGAGTAATCGCAGCAGGTCTTTATTCACCCATAGTTACTCTTTTTTGGTCCTGTGAGTTGACGGAAACCTTGTCCCTCCTTACAATTGAATTAAGTAAAACAGAAAGGATGACTTCAATGAAAGTACTCACCCACAAGCAGGAGCTTTGCACCGGCTGCCTGGATTGTGAAGTGGCGTGCTCGCAAGCCTACTTCAAAACCAACGATCCCAGATACTCCGCCATTCGAATAATCGAAAACAACAGGACGTACAGGGCACTTAAGTGCACCCAATGCGGCGAATGCATCAATATGTGCACCGCCAATGCCATCTATCGTGACCGTAACGGCGTTGTACGAATCGACAAGAAGAAGTGTGTCGGCTGCCTTGGCTGCGTTGGCTTTTGTTCAGAACTGGTCATGTTCTATGCGGATGACCTGGAAGTTCCTTTCAAATGTATCGCCTGCAATATTTGCTCAAAAGCCTGCCAATACGGCGCGCTTGAGGTCCTGGTGAGCCAGGTCATGGAGAAGTAATGGGAACAATTATCAAAGATTACAGCTATGTGCCCGCTAAAATTGAGCGCGGATATTCCGGGAAATCACTCTACATCAACGTTTCCGATCTTCGCATCGAAGAAAAAGAAATCACCGACTTTATGAAAGAGAAATTCCTTGGTGGTAAAGGCTTTGACCTCTGGTATCTCTGGAATGCGGTCACCCCCGAAACCCGTTGGGATTCTCCTGAGAACGAAATTGTTATGAGTGTCGGTCCATTGGGCGGCATCACCCAATATTCAGGCACTGGTAAAACATTGGTTTGCGCAATCTCACCGCTTACTGGCATCCCGATTGACAGCAACGCAGGCGGCTACTTTGGGCCGCTGCTCAAATTCTCTGGTTGGGATGCTTTCGAATTGCAGGGCAAGGCAGAAAATGACATCATCATTTACATTGACGGCAACAATGGTCGCATCCAGATCGAAGACGCTGAAGAATATCCTGAAGACTCTCACGTTCTGGCTGAAGAACTGACTCGTAAATATGCGCTGAATGAAGATGACATGGTCAATGTATCGGTAGTCTGCACAGGCAGTGCTGCCAAACATGGTTATATGGGCATGCTCAATTTTTCGTTCTATGACCCACGTAGAAAGGTCTGCCGCTTCAAGCAAGCCGCCCGTGGTGGCTTGGGCACAATTCTGCGAGATAAGAAAGTCAAAGCACTTGTCGTAAAGTACAAAGGCATCACACCAAACCTCAACAATGCAGCTGATATCGCTACGATTAATAAAGTAGGGGTTAAGTATCATAAAGAGATGCACGATCTTGACAGTAAGCAAAACAAAATGCGCCAAATAGGCACCGCCAATACGGTCATGATCATGAGCCAGTACGACCTGCTTCCTACGCGCAACTTCCAAACTGGTGGCGACCCTGAGACGGTCAAGATCTCCCCTGAAGTGTTCATTAATGAATGGCTGACCCAAGGTCTGCACGATGGCTGCTGGTATGGCTGCACCATGGCCTGCGCCAAGTGCGCCGACCACTTTTTGCTTACAACCGGACCCTATGCTGGCGAACGCGTAACTGTGGACGGACCCGAATATGAATGTGTGGCTGGCTTGGGTGCGAACCTGGGCATCTTTGATCCTCAAGCCATCCTGGAACAAAACTTTTATTGCGACACCTACGGCATTGACCTGATCTCTTATGCCACCACGCTTGCTTTTATCATGGAATGTTACGAACGCGAGCAGATCGGACCCGAGCACACCGGCGGGCTGGACCTGCGCTTCGGTAATGCTTCAGCTTCCCTGGAACTTTTGCACCAGATGTCCCGCGGAGAAGGTTTCGGAAAACTGGCAGGTTTGGGCATTCGCAATCTGAAGAAAATTTTCGTCGAAGATTTTGGTGCTGATGCGGAGCTATTACAAGACATCGGTATGGAAGTGAAGGGTTTGGAATATTCCGAGTATGCGCACAAAGAAAGTCTTGCCCAGCAAGGCGGCTTTGCCATGGCTACCAAGGGTCCCCAGCACGACGAAGCCTGGTTGATCTTCATGGATATGGTTAATAAACAATTACCGACCTTCGAAGATAAAGCCAACGCGCTCCATTACTTCCCGATGTTCCGCACCTGGTTTGGGCTGGTTGGTTTGTGCAAGTTGCCCTGGAATGACATTGTGCCAGCAGATAACCATAAAACTGACGCTCCGGCAAAGGTACCTGAACACGTGCAGAATTACGTAGACCTCTTTAACGCCGTCACAGGTAAGAGTATCGATAAAGATGAACTGATTTTGCAATCTGAACGGGTCTACCAATTCCAACGTGTGTTCAGCGTCCGCATGGGTAAAGGCGAACGGAAAGACGATTACGCTCCCTATCGCTCGCTTGGTCCTGTCAGTCGCGAAGAATACGTCTCCCGGCAAGATCTGTATGACAAGCAGTTGCGGGAGCTGCAGGGTCTTGACCCGGAAGAATTGCACCTGGACGATAAAATCGCTAAACTTCGAAGTTACCGCGAAGACCAGTATGAACAATTGATGGATGCGGTCTATCGTCGCCGTGGCTGGACAAGCAACGGTATTCCCACACCCGAAAGGTTGAAGGAAATCGGTATGGACCTGCCGCAACTCCTGGAAGTGGTTGAACCTAAACTGTGATCAAAGTTAACACCGAAGCATACCCCTGGCATCCTGGCATGACTGTAAGGAGCCTGTTGGATGAGAAATTGTTTACATTCAGGCACATCATCGTCCGTGTCAATGGCGAATATGTGCCTGAAGAGGGCTATGAAGGATTTGCCATCCAGGATGAGGACGATGTTGTCGTCCTGCATTTGATGGCAGGTGGGTAGAACATTGGAACGCTATCTGCGCAATCACGATGCCATCAGTCAGACCGACCAGGCAATTCTGGCTGAAAAACATGTGCTTGTGGTTGGTTGCGGGGGTCTGGGTGGCATGGTGATTGAATGCCTGGCTCGCATCGGTCTGGGACATTTACGTGTGGTGGATGGCGATGTTTTTGATGAGACCAACCTCAACCGACAGTTACTAAGTTCAACCATGAATTTAGGCAGACCCAAGACTCTGGCTGCCCAACAGCGTGTCATGGCAGTAAACCCCCTTGTGAAGGTGGAAGCTTTTCAAACCTTGCTTACAGAAGAAAACGCCCTTAACCTTTTGAAGGGCTGTGATGTTGTGGTGGACGCATTGGATAACATCCCTTCTCGTCTCCTTCTACAGCAGGCATCCAGAACCACTGGCATTCCATTGATACACGGTGCCGTTGCAGGTTGGATCGGGCAGGTGTGCGTGGTTCAACCTGGAGAAGATTTGCTCAGCTTGCTCTATCCTACCGCTAACGAAACCACCGGAGAGGAACAAGTGACCGGCACGCTTTCGTTCACGGCTGCAGTTACCGCCTCCTGGCAGGCTGCTGAGACTGTCAAACTCCTGCTTGGCAAACAGGGTCTCAATGGTGAGTTGTTGGTTCTTGATTTGCTAAATAGTTCTTTCCGTCGCATTTCCTTAATTTGATACCTCTCGTCATCACGAGCGATGCGGGGCGATCTGTTGTGTATCGGCTTTGTAAATGCCTGAGAGGTCGTTGTGTTAAAATATAGATCCATTTACCTGGAGGCTACACACAATGACATTCAAACTCACCTACGCAACCATGCACCACCCCCCACAAGAGTTACATGACGATTTTGATCAAGCTTTGGAAGAACTTAAGCGAAACCCAGGCAAAGAAT
>JBCFBG010000008.1:0-4258 GCA_038562515.1 Anaerolineaceae bacterium | reverse complement strand
TGGAGGCTACACACAATGACATTCAAACTCACCTACGCAACCATGCACCACCCCCCACAAGAGTTACATGACGATTTTGATCAAGCTTTGGAAGAACTTAAGCGAAACCCAGGCAAAGAATTTCCGATGTACATCAACGGAGAAGATCGCTACTCAACAGAGAAGCAGAAATCCTTCTCTCCAATAAACACTTCCTGGCATCTGGCTACCTTTCAAAAAGGCACTGCAAAAGATGCTGATGACGCTGTGGCAGCCGCCAAAGCTGCTTTTCCCGCCTGGAAAGCAACCCCCTGGCAGGAAAGAGTTGCCATGATCAGTAAGTTCGCTCACCGGATTGAAGAACGTGTTTATGAAATTAGTGCGGCTGTTGCTTTAGAAGTCGGAAAAAACCGTATGGAAGCACTTGGCGAAATCCAGGAAGCTGCCGATTTAATCCTCTATGGCGCAAGGATCATGCAAGAAAACAACGGATTTATCAAGGAAATGGATAATGACCCAGTTGAGGGCTTTATTTCCACCAACCAATCTGTTCTCAAACCCTATGGCGTTTGGTTAGTTATCTCCCCCTTCAATTTTCCCGTTGCCTTGGCAGCTGGTCCGGTCGGAAACGCCCTTCTTGCAGGCAACACAGTCGTGCTGAAACCTGCTTCGGGTGTAAGTTGGGGCGATTCTCTGATGGTCGAATGTGCTAAAGAAGTTGGACTTCCAGCAGGTGTGCTGAACCTGGTGACTGGTCCTGGCTCGACGGTTGGGAATGCCCTGACCGAAAATCCTGATGTTGCTGGTGTGACTTTCACTGGTTCGCTGGAAGTCGGCATGGGCATCTATCGAAAATTTGCCAATCGTAAATATCCTCACCCGGTAATTCTCGAAATGGGTGGCAAAAACGCCACGATAGTCTCGAAAAATGGTGACCTCGAGGAGGCTGCCATCGGCTGTGTTCGCTCCGCTTTTGGTCTTCAGGGTCAAAAATGCTCCGCCAATTCCCGCATATTCGTAGAAGAAGAAGTCTATGAAAGTTTTGTCCACAGAGTTGTTGAACTAACCAATGCTATAAAAATTGGTGATCCAACACAGCAACAGAATTGGTTCGGTCCTGTGATTAATCAAAATGCTTACGCAGACTATGCGAAATTCAGCGCAGACCTGGAAAAAGCCGGAACAATCCTTTCCGGTGGCAGACATCTCTTCGAAAATGGAATGGACCAGGGTTACTTTTGCGCTCCAACAGTTGTAACGGACGTCGCCTTGGATCATTACCTCTGGAAGACAGAAATGTTCCTGCCCATCGTGATGATCGCCCCAATCAAGAGCCTGGAAGAAGGCATGCAAATCGCCAACGATGTTGATTATGGGCTGACAGCAGGTTTCTATGGCAACGATCAAGAGACTGAATGGTATTTCAATAATATCGAAGCCGGCACCACCTATGCCAACCGCCCCCAGGGCAGCACAACAGGTGCCTGGCCTGGATTCCAACCTTTTGGCGGCTGGAAAGGCTCCGGCTCTGCCGGCAAAAACGGAGGTGGGCATTACTATCTGCCGTTATACATGCACGAACAATCCCAAACCAGGGTTAAACGTACCTGAATTGCCCTCGAAAGCAAAGTAAAATAAAACCAGGCTTAATGCCTGGCTTTATTTTATCTTGATTGGTTTTGGAGAACATGACAAGGAAATTAAGAAATCTTCTTGTAATCATTGCTTTAGTCGCGCTGGTTTGGCTGGTCAGATCGTTTGTTTCCAGCGACAGTGTCTCCCCAATCGTTCTGGTTGTGATTCTGGGTTTGTTGCTGGCTGCCCTTCTGCTTCGAAAGTCATCCCAAAACCCAAAGAGCGCGACAGAATTACCCCCCTCCCAACGCAAAAAAAAACATGAGCATAAATCCTGGATTTCCAGGATCGATCGATATTGAAGTAGAAAGCAGCAACTGACCATGGAAGCAAAACGAAAAATTGAAATTCTAAGCACCATCTCCCTAACCGACGAGCAAACCAAACAAATTCAAGCCGTCGATGAACGCATAAAACTCGATGTTTTCAAGGCAAAAGAAGTAAACAAGATTTCGGATGAAATTTGGCGGAGGACAGAAATTTTATTCATGTCTGTTGGTAGTTTGCCTCCAGTAGAGAAAGTCCCGAATCTGCGCTGGCTCCACAGTAGTTTAGCTGGGGTTGAAACAATCCTTGAAAGTCCGCTGTTTCATCAACCAGGTTTATTGATTTCTAATTCCAGTGGTGCCAACATCAGCCAGATGGGCGAATATGTGATCATGATGCTTCTCGCGCTTGGGCACAAACTGCCTCAGATGGCTCACGCTCAGCGCGAGAAACGTTGGGTCGAAGACAAGCACGTCAGCCTCATACCCAAAGAATTACGTGGCAGCACGGTTGGGATTGTGGGTTATGGTTCGATAGGGCGTGAGGTTGCACGTCAGCTTTTTGCGTACGGTGCAACTGTCTTAGCCAGTAAACGCGATGTGATGCACCCCGAAGATGCAGGCTACACTCCTGGAGGGCTGGGCGATCCGCTTGGCAATTACTTCCACCGCCTCTACCCGAATGAAGGCTTGAAGGGTATGCTGAAAGACTGTGATTTTGTGGTGCTCACCCTGCCCCGTACCAAGGAAACCGAATGCCTGTTTGACAAAGAGATGTTCGAAGCGATGAAACCAGGGGCTCATTTTATCAATGTCTCCCGTGGGCAACTGGTGGACGAAGGAGCCTTGGTCGAGGTACTCAATTCCGGTCACCTGGCTGGTGCGGCGTTGGACGTATTCACCGAAGAACCGTTGCCCGCAGACAGCCCCCTCTGGACCCAGCCAAACCTGATCATCACCCCCCACATTTCAGCCTACTCAACCAACATGATGAACCAGGTGGTCGATCTGTTCGTTGAAAACCTCAAACGTTATCTATCCAACGAACCTCTTTACAACCTGGTGAGCCTGGAGCAAGGATATTAAAGTAGATGGACCTTTTTGACCATTCTCTGGATGAACAATTGCGCTCACAGGCACCCCTTGCCGCAAGAATGCGCCCTCAAACAATCGATGACGTAGTTGGACAGCAGCATATTATTGGCAAAGGCACCCTGCTCCGAAGAGCCATCGAAGCAGACCGACTGTTCAGCTCAATCATCCTTTACGGACCTCCCGGGACAGGCAAAACCACCATTGCCAGGGTGATAGCCAATTCCACCAACGCCCATTTTGAATCCCTTAGTGCGGTATTGGCAGGGGTTGCCGATTTGCGCAAGATCATCCAGGAAGCAACCGACCGCCGTAAGTACGACCGCGTTCGCACAATTTTGTTCATCGACGAAATTCATCGCTGGAACAAAGCCCAGCAGGATGCCTTGTTACCCCAGGTCGAAAGTGGTCTTATTACACTGATCGGTGCCACCACTCAAAACCCATATTTTGATGTTATCAAAGCACTGGTAAGCCGATCCCGCATTTTTGAATTGAAACCTCTGACTAGAGAAGATATCCTGACCCTGCTGGGAAGGGCTTTGAAGGATGAGATGAGCGGTTATGGAATGCGGACCATTGAGGCAGATGAGGATGCCCTTCAACACCTGGCAGATATCGCGGGCGGTGATGCCCGCAATGCCCTCAATGCCCTTGAACTGGCTGTAGAAACCACTCCCGCTGAAGATGGCGTGGTTCATATCACTCTGGAGGTCGCTCAGGAATCAATTCAAAGACGGGCTGTGCTCTACGACAAGACCGATGACCAGCACTATGACACCATTTCGGCATTCATAAAATCGGTTCGCGGAAGCAATCCCGATGCAGCCCTCTATTGGATGACCAAGATGCTGCTGGCTGGAGAAGACCCCCGTTTTGTCCTGCGACGGTTAATCGTCCTGGCGAGTGAAGATATTGGTATGGCAGACCCCAACGCCCTCCTGGTAGCCAACGCAGCTGCACAGAATTTTGAATATATCGGCATGCCCGAAGGGTGGTATCCAATCGCCCAGGCAGTCATCTACCTGGCAACCGCGCCAAAATCGAACTCAGTTGGTGCTTTTTGGGAAATCCAGGAGGAAATTGGTCGCGAGGGGGCTGGTGGAGTTCCAATTCATCTGATGGATGGTAACCGCGATGCCAAGGGCTTTGGGCATGGACAAGGTTACCTTTACCCTCATTCCTTCGAGGGTCATTGGGTCAAACAGCAATACCTGCCCGATGGATTGGTTGACCGTGAATTCTATCATCCGTCAGAAGAGGGATTTGAAGCTCAAATCGCCGAA
>JBCFBG010000007.1:0-49556 GCA_038562515.1 Anaerolineaceae bacterium | reverse complement strand
ACATAAGAATAATTATGGGATAGCACGGAGACAATTTGATCAAGACGGGAATGCAATTCTTCCGTCATCTTCATCACAAACCGAGGACTTTTCTGCGTCCTCTTATGCTAGCGCAAACACATGTAGAGACTATTGTGTCGATGTCACGAGCCTGGGTTGAAGCTACAGCTAATTCCAGTGAAACATTATAATAAACATAAGGTGAGAAGAGGTATTATGGGCACGAAAGCACTGGTTATCATCGATATTCAGAACGACATCACGAAACACTACAAGGAAATCATAGATAAAATCAACACCGCAATAGATTGGGCTGTGAGTAAGGGAATGCATGTTGTGTACATCAAGCACAATAATCTTTCCACAGGTACACGCACCTTCAAGGCAGGCACAAAAGGCGCAGAGCTTGTTCCCGAGATGAAGATCGTATCGGAAAACATCTTCCTGAAAACCAAGGGCAACGCTCTGACAAGTGAAGAATTTGCTGTATTTATCGAGACAAATGGCATAAACGAGTTTTATATCACCGGGGCGGATGCCACCGCCTGCGTGAAATCCACCTGTTTTAATATGACCCAAGTCGGCTACCCTGTACATGTCGTTTCCGACTGTGTCACCAGCTATGATCTGAAAAAGATGGACGAAATGCTCAGTTATTACGCAGACAAGGGCTGTGAGGTCAAGACACTCGCTGAATTTACAGGAAATTTGTAAAGTTAAAACAACCTGTCCAAAGTAGATAAAGAAAATCATTGAGGCATGGCTTTCTGCGCCAAACATAATTCGATGTGATCGCTAGTGGACGCATTTTTAACTCCCTGGGGTTAATAAAACGTTGGAGGGGAGGAAACGAAATGGATCATTACTTGGAAAAAGCGAGTAAATATTTGAACGACGTTGTGAGAGAACTATCAAAAGGCCAGGACCACGTTTGGACTATTGTGTTGTTGATTCGCAGATAGCATGATATTAATGCTTTCTACGATTTTGATGAATTTTAGATAGGGAAAATTCATGATGAATGAAGAAAGATTGATTGAACTTTCAAATCAAGTAGTTATTTCCTACTTGGAGGCGGGCACACCGGCAGGAACCCCAATTATTCTGCTTCATGGGTTAGCCGACTCTTGGCGTATCTTTGAACTCCTCATTCCGTATCTGCCCAAGCCATTTCATGTTTATGCCTTGTCACAAAGAGGTCATGGGAATTCAAGCCGCCCGGAGTCTGGATATGCTACCAAGGATTTCGAAGGCGATCTCGTGATGTTCATAGATGCCTTGAATATAGAAAAAGCAGTTATTCTGGGGGCTTCAAGCGGAGGTTTTCCAGCCAGAAGTTTTGCTATCAACTATCCGGAGAAGACTTTAGCGCTTGTGCTTCTTGGCTCTCCAGCAACCCTCCAGGGAATTCCTGCAGTTCAGGAGATTTGGGACTCAGCTATTTCAAAATTGACAGACCCGGTTGACAGGAAATTTGTGGAAAACTTTGCTGTGGACCTCCTATCTACACCGGTTACTCAACAATTCTTGGAGATGACGCTGCAAGAAAATCTGAAAGTTCCAGCAAGGGTGTGGCGGGAGACAACTGAAGGTATTCTAAAGGAGGAATTCCCTGGGGAGCTCAACAAGATCAGTTCCCCTACCCTAATTATCTGGGGAGACCAGGATAATCTTCTAACCAGAAGAAGCCAAGAGGAGATGGCAGAAGTGATATCTGGATCAAAGCTTGTTGTACATGAAAACGCAGGACATTTGCTATATTGTGAAGATCCCAAAGGTGTCGCTTCAGATATTGCCGTTTACCTCGAAGAAATTCAAAAAAATGTAACGTCAGTGAGTAAAAATGACTACTAAGTTGGGTATTTATCGTCTTTGGAAATACATTTTAATAGCTAATTGTGTAGATCTGCTTTTTATTCTCAAACGGCAATATGATATCAGACAGCTGCTTGAGTGGTAGAACTCAATGTTCAGAAACAATCGTTGCTTTGTTGAAAAATGCAACGATGAGATCATCGAAGTAAAAGCCCTGGCCGAAATTCGGCAAATATTGTTTTAATCTGGGCCTTTATGCGAAACGCAGGTGTCATGTATCTGGATAACGATAGATCAATTACAAATTGGAACAAATCGAAGGCTCAAAAAAGTCCGATTTGGACTGATGGTCAGATTTGAAGATTATTTACGAAAGTTGAGCTTAAGGGAGAATGGCTGTAAATAACATAGAAGTACCAAAAGAAGCATTTCAAACTCTAATTATTATTAAGGAGTTACTCGGAAGTACGTTATTGGGGGTATATCTCTACGGTTCTGCTGTTATGGGAGGTTTACGCATTAATAGTGATGTGGATATATTGGCTGTGACAAAAAGCAGTTTATCTGAAAAAATCAGACGGGAGCTCACAGATCGCTTGATGCAAATCTCAGGGAAACCAGAAACCGCAAAGGTTGTGAGACCACTTGAAGTATTGGTCGTAAATCATGAAGAGGTTGTTCCCTGGCATTTCCCTCCCAGATTTGAATACTTATACGGTGAATGGCTGAGAGAACAATTCGAAAAGGGAATGATTGCTCAACCAACCATTGATCCAGATTTGGCAATTCTTTTAGCCCAATTGAGAAGTAAAAGTATCAACCTGTTTGGACCGAAAGCGGAAGAGGTCTTTGAGCCTGTACCAATGACAGATATTCGAAAAGCAATGAAAGAATCCTTACCCGGGTTGATAGGCTCTGTTAAAGGTGACGAACGTAACGTGATTTTGACTTTAGCAAGAATGTGGTTCACTGCTTCTACTGGTGACTTTAGAACAAAAGACCTGGCAGCAGAATGGGTGATTCCACAATTACCGGGTGAACATGCTGCTTTACTCGATTTGGCCAGAAAAGCTTATTTAGGAAAGGTTATTGATAAGTGGGATGGCATCGAGGCGGAAGTAGCTTCGCTTCTTGATTACATGAAAAGGTGGATAGAGGAATGTCTGACTGATTGATCGCCTTTCCTTTTATCCAGATTTTGAAAAAGATTATTGTTAAATGCAATGAATAGTTGGCTTTCTTTGATAGGTTTTCGCTTACCGAAGTAAAATCTACTAAGTAATCTATCTTCTTGAACCACATTCACCTAATGAAACAAAAGTTGAAGGGATGAAGAATGAGCATCATTGTGAATTTGTATTATTCCGGGATAAAGGAAAATGCGAAGAAATTTGCTGAGGAAATGGAAAGCAGCGGAATGGCAGAACAAATCCGCAGCGAGAAAGGCAACCTGCAGTACGAGTACTTTTTCCCGATGAATGATCCCGAAACCGTTTTACTTATAGATGGTTGGCAGGATCAAGTGGCGCTTGATAGGCATCATGCATCTCCGATTATGGCTAAAATAGCAAATCTCCGTGAAAAGTACGATTTGCACATGAAAGTGGAAAGATATGTGTCAGATGATGCTGGCGTTGCTGATGCCGATAAGCAATACATCAGAGAGTAGACCCTCGAATTTCACAATGTTAAAATCCCTAAAATTCCATTTCTTGTGAAAAAAAACTGGAAAGCGATAGAAAAGAATAAATATCCTGAACTGGAAAAATTGCTGTCTTGTAGAAATATTGTCATCCTTGTTATGGCGATGGTCATCATCTCGCAACCCTGGTTTCATTGATAAAATCAACAGCAGAATTACTAATTTTTTCCGGGAGAATTTGATGAGATTGTACGCTTCACATTGTGTATTTCCCACACCAGACATCCATAAAACGGCTGAGTTCTATGCTGGAAAATTTGGTTTTCGACGGGTGGATTATTTGGATGCCAAAGAGAAGCATATCTGCCTTTATCGCGACGGGGTTGAGTTCATCCTGACGCAAGCTAATACTCAGCGTGTCTTTCCCAACCGTGAATTGTACGGATATGGCGAAGATGCCTATGTGATTACCGAAAGTCAACAGGAGTTGCAGGACGAGTTTGAGAAGAAAGGCGTAAACATCACTCAAAGACTGCACAAAACCGATTATCACAATCTGGAATTCACCATTGAAGATGTCGATGGAAGGTGGATTTGTTTTGGGATAAAAGAAGCCTGATTGGCACAGAGCGCTTCGGGGAGGAACGTGAGTTTGTGCGACGTCTTGTACGTTAAGAAAGGAAGACTATGACTAAAAGATTGAAATATGCGCTTATTGGTGGTGCTGTATTGGGAATTGTCTGTGTGGTTGGGGCGTATCTTCGCTCAGGTGGTACAGCCTCACCTGCCTTCATTTTCGCTCTGTGGTTCAACCGCGTCATCATCGGCTTGGTCGTCGGTGCTCCCTGGGATACAACCAGCAGAAGCAAAAATATGCTTCGTGGAGCGCTTCTGCTTCACTGAGAGATACTGAGATGCCCAAAATGGCTCTTTTTCCATCTTTTTTCACGCCACTGGCCATCAAAATGGCTGCGTCCCTGACATTACCCGCCTGTCTCACCTTCTCATAGCGTGCATCCAGATATAGATACACAACCTCTCCCAAGGGTCTGTTACGTCAGGCTTCCAGTTCTTCATCCAAAGTTTGTGTGGCTCTGCTAACCTGGCTGGCACTGATCTGGGTGCCGCACATTTGCTCAGTGATGGCGGCTACTTTGCGCGTGGACACTCCCTGTACATACATCTCTGCCAGTGCCATCAACAAAGCCCGTTCACTGCGAATGCCTTTTTCCAGCGCGTTGGGGTAGTACCCGCCTTCTCGTACCTGTGGAACCTCAAAGGTGACTTCACCCACCCTGGTCTGCCTGACCTCATTGCGCTCGTTGGTCTGGCTTGCAAATAGTTCTCTCGCTCAATCCGCATGGCTTCATTCACCACTACTCTGATCAACTCGGGCAATCCCTCCAACCCTTGTTCGGTAAGTTGTTCCAGATATTCTCTTGGCATGCGAAATGTGTCTTCAGTTGTTGTAAAATCAGTTGTGTAGATCATGGCCCTTTCCTTTCTTGGTTCGCAAAACTGTTGAAAGGATACCGTGATCTACTCTTTTTGTTAATTTACAGAAAATTCGTTACACTGACTGGCCGCGAATTTTCTTTGGAAGATTATGCTAAAAACTTTAGCGGAAAAACAATCACGCTGAATGTTAAGTACTTAATTGATAACTACCGCATACCTTGGACTTCTGAATTCGGTTTTAGCCGGATAGTCGAAATTGAGCATGGGTTTATTATCCAGGGTGTGGAGCTCAAACCCGGCGCCAGGGAACTAATCTCATGGCTGAAAAAGAATGATTATAAGATCGCCATGGCATCCTCAAGCATTGAAGAAAGAGCGCTCAACATCTTGCGACATCATGATCTCGTCGATAGCTTCGATGAATTGGTTTTTGGCTATGAAGTTAAGCGAGGAAAACCAGCCCCGGATATTTTTCTGAGAGCATGTAAGAAGCTTTCTGAGAAACCAGAAGATTGTCTTGTCTTGGAAGATGGTGAGGCAGGAATTCAAGTTGCTTTTTCAGCAAATATCCCAGTCATCTGCATCCCCGACATGAAAGTGCCCAACCAGCGCTATCTGGAGATGACCAGCGCGACCTTACCTTCTTTGGATCAAGTCATCACTTACTTAACAAACTCATCAGAAACCTGGCTAAGGTGAATAGTTAGTTATACTCGATACAAGACAGGGATTATTAGTTGGAACTTATCGGGAGAGGTATAATGCTTTCAAATCATTCTGCATCCCACCTAAACATTTCTGGAGGTAATCATGGAACCTTTTTCCCACATGCCGCGTTATGATGTCCGTAACGATGGTGCTGGACCGTATGCTGTTTTCTATTGTGACGCTTGCGAACGCGAGTTCCGCAGCCAGCCCGATTTTGTGGGGACTGCCACCAAGGATTTTGGCAAGCAAGCCTTGGGCAACCTGCTCCGTAAGGTGCCCCTGGTGGGCAGCGCGGCAGCAGAGAATGTGCTGGGTGAAGACCCACGCTACAGCATGAAGCTCAACCCGCAGCAGCTTGAAAAAGCGTGGGGGCAGGTGCAGGTCAACTTCCGCGAGTGCCCCACTTGCGGGCGGGTGGTGTGTCTTTCCGATTTTGACAGCCAGAGCGGCTTTTGCCAGGAAGATAGCCCGCGTTCCGAAGAAATCGCAGAAGCGCGCGGTGCACAGGCAGGCTCAGCAATCAAGGGCTTTGCCGACGCCTTCGGGTTGACAGGTGTACTCAAAACTGCCGAAAGTTCGATCCGCCAGGCCCAGAACAGCACAGCAAAATGCCCTAATTGCGGAGTGATGGCAGCTCCTGGCACAAAGTTTTGCCCCGAGTGTGGGACGGTCATGGCACAGCCGATGGAAGATATATGCCCCAGCTGCGGCGCCGATGCACATGGTGCCAAATTCTGCCCGGAGTGCGGAACGAAGATTGAGCGCGGCCCGGTGGTATGCCCCAAATGCGGGGTTGAAGTAAAAGGCGCCAAATTCTGCCCGGAGTGCGGCACTAAAATTTAGCAGTACCCTCGAAGAGTTGGCAGGCAGCAAACCGGAGTACGGATCGTTCTGTCTCGATGTATTTGTGCGTGCCCGACATCGCACCTCCACAAGGCTGCATAAGCAATGCCTTATCGAGATACTCGCGTTTCAGCCTTTTTGACCCAAAGGAATAACAAAGACTCTTACGCGGACTATTTCTCCTCTATCATTGCTGCAAGAAGCGGGATAATCTCAACCGCATCGCCAACAACACCCAGGTCGGCAGTCTTAAAAATTGCAGCTTCGGGGTCTTTGTTGATCGCGATGACCGTCTTGGATGAGCTCATCCCCACAACGTGTTGGATTGCGCCGCTAATGCCGGCGGCAATGTACAATTCCGGGCCAACCGTCGTGCCGGATTGGCCAACCTGGCGGGTATGTGGGATCCAGCCTTGCTCCACGATTGCCCGCGAACCCGCCATCACGCCTCCCAATTTCTCCGCCAGTTCCTGCAAGAGTGCTAGGTTAGCAGCTTTTTGGCAGCCTCTGCCCCCTGCAACGATCACGCGCGCGTCTTCAATGCTGACACCGCTCTCCTTATCCAGATAGCGCTTTTCCAAGACCCGCGTTCGGATTGCCGCGCGATTGAGCGTGACCGGAAAAACTTCTTCTACGACTGGTGACGAAGGCTTCTTATCAGGAACAGAGAAAACGTTTGGGCGGACGGTTGCAGTCTGGGGGCGGTTGAAGGGCGTGATGATCGACGCCATGATATTCCCGCCAAAAGCCGGGCGCGTTTGAACCAGCTGCCCATCGGTGTTGATCTCAAGCCCCGTGCAGTCTGCGGTCAGACCCAAGTGAAGGCGGGCAGCCACACGGGGGGCAAAATCCCGACCGTGGGGTGTGGCTCCGTAGAGGACCACTGCCGGCTTTTTGCTGCTGATCACGGCGCACATGACGTTGGTAAATCCATCCGTGGAGTATGTCTCCAACAATTCATGCCGGCAAACGATAACTTTATCCGCCCCACACTCACCATAAATCGCAGTATCCACCTCGCCCAGGCCTGCCAGCACAACCGCAACCAGTTCCTCCCTCAGGTTATCAGCCAGTTCACGGCCTTTTCCTAGCAATTCCAGCACAACTTTTCGCGGTTTTCGGGGAGAGGTTTCTTCATCTTGTTCAGCCCAGACAAACACGCCCTTGTAGCGTGCCAGTTCCTCCGGGGAGGCTTTTTTGCGCTCAATGTTCAGGGCATCGAACCGGCAGACGTTCACACAAGCGCCGCACAGGGTGCATAGCTCGTTCACATGCAGGGAATCTCCCACAAGGCTCAATGCCCCGAAAGGACAATTCCGAATACAAACTTTGCAGCGCGTACATTTATCGTGGTCAATATTCAACATGATACTTGCGTCCATTCCTATCAGTAGTCTGTTTGCTCGTGACCAAGCGATCACTCAACAAACCGTTTTTCTTTCAAGAACTCGAATATGTGCTTGGCGGCTTCGGCTGCTTCCAGGTTTTGCAGTAAAAGGTTCGACTTTTTTGCCGGCGGTGGGAAGACCTTCACCACCTGCGTGTACGAACCCTGCAAGCCCAATTGCTCCTCGGGAATATCCAAATCGCTTGCCTTTATTTCCTTGATTGGCTTTCTACGGGCAATGAGTACGTCTTTGAATGACGGTGCGCGCCGCACGACCTCACCCTTGCTGCAGGTGATCAAAGCCGGCAGTGTAGCCTCTATAACCTCGTAGCCTTTTTCGACTTCCTGCGTCACCCTTACTTGCCTTCGGTTACTCGCGAGCGCCACCTCAACTCCGTAAGTGATCTGGGGCAAACCTAGAATTTCCGCGATTTCGGGACCAACCTGCGCGGTGTCGCCGTCGATGGCTTGCTTTCCGACCAAAACCAGCTCGAAATCAGGTACAGCCGTCCTGATTGCTTCTGCCAGGGTCAACGAAGTTGCCCAGGTATCCGCCCCGGCGAATTTTCGGTCCGTGATCAGGATGCCCTCATCCGCCCCCAACTCAAAACTTCGGGTCAGGACGTCCCTGGCTTGAGGCGGACCCATTGTGACCACCGTGATCGAGACATCAGGCACGGAATGTTTAATTCGAACAGCATGATCAAGAGCATACTCGCAGAATGGGTTCAAAATGGATTTCACGCCTTCGCGGATTAAGGTGCCGGTTTTGGGGTCCACCTGGACGTTGGTAACTTCTGGAACTTGCTTTACACACACCACGATCTTCATGCAACCACCTCAACAGGAAATATGTCGTTGGGATTCAATAAACCGTGTGGGTCCAGGGCTTTCTTGACGCGCCGCATCTGGTCTATTTGCCCAGGAGTAAACATAACCTTGAGGAACTTGGCTTTAATCTTCCCAATGCCGTGTTCGGCTGAGACTGAGCCGCCCAACTCCACCGCTCTTTGAGCGAAAATTCCATACAACTGCATACCCTTTTCCAATTCCTCCAGGTTCCTGGGCAGGATGTTAACATGGATATGATTGTTGCCGATGTGACCAAAAGCGCACCACTCCAACTTCAGTTCTTCACAACTGGATCGATACAAATCCCACATCTCACGCATGTGACCATCTGGCACAGCCATGTCCGTGCCCAGTTTATGGATGCCTGGATATTGCTTCTTTCTTTCAGCAATGATGCTGTTGATCGTCTCAGGGATCATGTGCCGGAAGACCTTGAAACGATCCAATTCCCGGCTCTCGTAACCCGCCCACGAACGCTCAAGGCTGCCCCCGCAGCTATTTATCACCGCCTCGAGAATGGAGAAATCCAGGTCTGCTTGATGAGGGTCAAAACTCATCTCAATAAACAAGGCAGCCTTGGCATCTTCCGGGATCGGCGGCATCCCCACCGTGGAGGGTTCTTCACACTGCAGACGCCTCAGCAAATCCAGAGCGTTGCCTGAGTAAAACTCGAGAAAATCCAATTGAATGCGACCTTCGGAACGCAAAGTGTCCGCCATGGTGACGGCCTGTTCGTCAGAATCCACGAATTGGATGATCGAAACCTTGTCTTCACGGCGAAGAAGGGCAACATCCACGCTGGTGACAATTCCCAACACGCCTTCGGACCCGATGAACAGGTCAATCAGATCCATCTTCGGGGCTGTGTAGAATCCAGCGGTGCTTTTCGTTCGAGGCTGCGGATAATCTGGAATAGTGATAGCTTTGGCAGCGCCATTGGAGTCGTAAACGATGAACTGCCCTTCAGGTGAGGCAAAGTATTTTCCCCTGGGAATATCCAGGTATTCGCCATTTACCAGGAACACACGCATTCCCCGAACCCACGCACGGGTTGGACCGTAGCGGTAGGTCCTTGCGCCGGAGGCGTTTGTGACCACCGAGCCGCCCAGCGAGGCGCTCATTTCGGTTGGGTCTGGAGGGTAAAAGTATTGGGCAGGATCCTCCCTGAACTGCGCATAATGCCTGCGAATTGCCTCATCAAGACTTTGTTCAAGCAAGGGCATCTGTTTGATCCTCAACATGCTGTCCAGGTTTTTCAGGCTGACGCTCGTCTGCGCTGTGATTCTCCACTCACCAGAAGGCTCATCCCGGTAGACGTCGAGGACCTTATCCAGAAACTCAAGCGAGATCAGGGCCCCCTCTTGCGGAACGCAACCGCCGACCAGACCAGTGCGGGCACCGGCAACGGTGAAGGGAACCTTTTGCGCGTTAAGCGTCCTCAAAACCGCGGCAAGTTCACCCTCACTCTTTGGAAAGAAAAGGTAGTCAAAGGGCTTGGCAGATAATTTGGATTCGTCACTGAGATATGCAGAATACTCAGCCTGGATGGTCGCAAATCCCTCGATTCGCTTGACTTGCGAGAAGTCCACCTCAGGCGCGGTTTTCGAATAGATCTCGTGCATAACTGTTTTCTCCTATTCAGGTACAGGTTTTTACGAGTGCGTCTCGAGGTGATTCATAAACCCCGGATTGGAAAGAATCGCGCGCAAGTGGGCGATGTTTTCACGAGCAGCTGTGAGGGGGTCTGGCAGGGGCATAAACTCACCCGAAACAAATCCTCTATAGCCGGTCGATTGTAGTCTCGATAAAATGGCAGGGAAATCCAGATGACCCGCTCCAGTATACAAGCGGTTGGAGTCGGCAACATGGAAGTGGAAGATCCTCTCACCGCAGGTGCTGATGCTCTCGAGAATATCAGGTTCTTCGATATTCATGTGGAAAGTATCCAGCAGCAGCCCAAAATTATCCGCACCGACGCGTTCAATCAGGGACATCCCTTCCGCCACCGAATTGACCAGGGTCGTTTCGTAGCGGTTGATCGGCTCCAAAGCGAGCCTGACGCCAAAGGGTTTGGCAGCCTGGCTGCATTCCTGCAGAGCTTCGCAAATCCAAGCCATGCCTTGTTCCTGCGTAATGCCGGGTTTGATAATTCCTCGTAGTAATCCAATAATAATTACGGCATTAAAACGCGCGGCAACAGGCACATGGGCCTTTACCCGCTCAATTGCAGCCCTGCGAACGGACTCATCCGGGTCAGTGAAGGACAATTTCTCTTCATTCCACGCCTGGCCGGTACCAATTGCTGGAACGCGCAAGCCATATTCACGCGTCAGGGCATCCAACGCATCCACATCCACCAATCTTGGGTCGCGGATGGCAAGCTCGACCCCGTCGTATCCCATCCCTACTATTTCCGTAACGTTTTTGGCTAGGGAACCAGAAAAAGCAGCCGCCTGGAACTGGGTTTGTTGGGTGGAAAGTACCACTGATAATTTCATCAAAATCACTCCAGTTCGGAGGTCAGCCGGCATGCCGGCTGACCTCCATCGTGTGAATTTATGCTAAGTATGTTATCTTGCACTCGGACCGATCGGTCTGGAGGCGGATAATATTCTCAGGAACTTCGTGGAGGGTAACCTTCTTGGTGCTGATCGTGGTCATGTCCATTCCGGTGGCCATGCATTCGATCACGCGCGGGAAGGTGCCATGCCCGGAGTGACCCTGGGCGCCGATGATTTGAGCCCGGCGAACCTGGAGCACTTCACCAGCCACCGGCATTTTTGCTTCTGCGCGAGCAGTTACAACGATCCGGCTGTTCAGGGTTCGGCCTTCCCAAACCACACGCTCGATTCCAGGATAAACCACTTCAGGTAAACCGGTGGCTTCCATGAACAGGTCAGCTCCCATACCACCCGTGATCTCCAAAACGCGGTCCGCGAAATCTTCCTTCAATGGGTTCACATGATAATCCGCACCCAACTTCAGTGCCATTTGCGCTCTGTCTTCCTGGGTTTCGGAAATAATAACCTGTGATGCGCCAGCCCTTTTCAGGATAGCGCAGGCTGCCAGACCAACTGGACCACCGCCCAAAATCACCACCCGGTCTCCGGGTCGGATGCCGCCGCCGCGTTCGATCACGGCATTGTACGCCACGCAGGTTGGTTCCACGAGGCTGCCGGCAACAAACAAATCTTTTTCCGCATAATTCTTGCGAAGGGGCTCAAGGCTCCAGATGGTTCTTGCAGGCACAACGACATACTTGGTAAACGCGCCGTTGACGTTGAAACCAATCTCGTCCAGGCGTTCGCAATGGTTTGGCCAGCCATCCGCGCAGGGCTTGCACTGGGCGCACCAGAGCATTTCTTCGGTGGTGACTGCTTCCCCGCCCTTGAAGGGTTTGTTAGTGCGCTTGTCGAAAGCCTTTTTGCCGGCCTCAACCACCACACCGGAGAGTTCGTGCCCCAGGATGCTGGGGAACCCAGTCAAACCTGGATAGAAGATATAGCCGTCTTTGTCGGCCTGGGCCATGTGCACATCCGAACCGCAGATGCCGCAAGCCTTGACTTCAATCAGTACTTCGTCTTCCCCAGGGGTCGGGATATCGAATTCCCGGATTTCCAGGCGGGGGTTGCGCCAAACCAGACTGCCCAAATAGGTCTGACGACCTTCAATATCTTTTGCTCCAAGCTTGAAACCAGGTTTGGGGTCCCAATCCGCAACGAGGGTAACGCCTTCCATCTTTCCGTTCATATTCATTCTCCTATTCGAATATCCTGAAAATTAAACTTCCGTTCCCTGTCCGATGCGGGGAATCCCATAAACTGGTTTCCAACCCTCGCTCAAAGGCTCGCGCAGGTAGGGTTCCATGTCTTTTTCTGTACGCAATGTTATTTCTTCCACGGGCGGCACTTTGCCGGCTGGGAATGCTTCCAGAACATCATCGTGCCAGAGCGTGAGGTACTTAAGAATGGCAGCCATGGGGCGCTTGCCCTTGTGGGCGGTGCCAGACTTAGCCTTACCAACCACGCCTTCGGGAGTGGCGGCAATCTCGATCGCGAAGTGACCTTCACCTTCAGACCAGCGGCTTGGCCGTCCGAATGGATCCACAGATTTGTCGTAGTGACCTTCAGGCAGGTAGCTCTTGCCCTCGGTATCCACGGCGTAGTTCATGTCCACCATCTCAGGGTGCAGAAGCAAACTGAGGGAGGTCTCGGACTCATCCGCGTGAACGAAGTTGGTGCTCATCTCTCCACCGCGATTCGTCGGGCGGAAGAATTCACGCACACCGCGGTGCCAGTCAATCACTCTGAAGATGCCTGGAAGCTGATAGCGCTTCTGGAACTCCTGCACCGCCGATTCGAGCATCCATAATTGCCCGTGGTTGTTCACGATCAGCTGCTTGCGAAAACCATCGTTCCACAAACCGAGCATCACGTCGATCATCATTTCGCGCACAACATGTTCACGAACGATGACCGTTCCAGGCATACCCAGGTGGTGATAAGGATGACCACCGTAGTTCAATGGAGGAAGAGCCAGGTTGACAGGCGCTCCGCGTTTGGCGGTAAAGCGACGCACACCTTCGCAGATCGCACTGACGTACAGCGTATCTGCCGCGCTTGGCAGGTGCTGACCATGCAGCTCGGTGCAGCCCACCGGGATAAAAACGATGTCGTTCTTCTTGCGGTTTTCTTCCACCTGCCAGCGGGTGGTAGTCTGAATGTAAGAGCCAGGCTTGCCCCATTCCACTGGTGAAGGAACCCCGTATTCTGCCAGGATGGCGTCAATTTCTTCGTCGCTGGATTCCCAAACTTCTTTCTTCAGCCGCCCGACGGCATTATCCTCAAAAAACAGATCTGGTTGATTGGAAGCCAGATAACCTTCAGGTACTAATCTTTCTGACATTTCACGCTCCTTGTTTACTTAACATTTTGAATAATTTCATCCGGTGATCTCACTGATTTTCACCGGGCGATTTTCGTGGAAGGATTTCCATGCCGCGTAACCGATCACAACCGCCTTACGACCGTCTTCTCCTGTTACAACGGTCGGTAAATCATCCCGGACAGACACCAGGAACTGGCGCACTTCGTCGACATAACAGGGAGCATAGCGCTGAATGAAGAAGTTAGGCACACGAGAACTTTGGAAGCCTTCACGATTGCCTTTCAACACCATGTTTTCCTTCTCATTTTCTGCCATGGCAGTGCCCTCGAGGCAAAATACTTCCAGGCGTTGATCGTAGCCATAAACCGATTGGCGGCTGTTATCAATCGAACCGATGGTGCCGTCCTTGAACTTCAACGTGAGAAGGGCGGTGTCCAAATCCCCAAATTCTTCCAGCTCGCTGTCAATCAAGACCGAACCGGTGGCATAGACTTCCGTGACCTCACCAATTTGGAATTGTGCCATGTCAAAGTCGTGGATGGTCATGTCGAGGAAGAGCCCGCCCGAAACGCGCAGGAACTCCTTGGATGGCAATTCAGGATCCCGATTGGTGATCTTGAGCATGCATGGTCTTCCCAGTTCGCCTGACTGGACAATTTCCTTTACACGCTGGAAGTTCTTGTCGAAGCGGCGGTTAAAACCCACTTGCAGTTTGACTCCTGCCAGCTCCACGGCTTCAAGCGCTTCATCGATGCGTGCCAAATCCAGGGCGATTGGTTTTTCGCAAAAAATGTGTTTTCCAGCTTTGGCGCAATCCTTGATTACTTCCGCATGCGTGCTGGTGGTGGTGGCGATCAACACGGCTTCAATCGTTTCATCCGCAAGCAATTCGTGATAATCCTGCACCACCCGGGTGATCCCCCATCGGTCTGCCACTGCCTGCGCGACATCCAGGCGAATGTCACAAATAGCAACAAGATTGGCTTCGGGTACCTTGTTGACGATGTTCGCCACATGGACGCTACCCATTCGCCCGGTTCCGATAACTGCAAGGTTGATTTTTCGGCTCATTGTTTTCCTTCATCTCCCCTTCCTTTCCGGAAGGGGAGAGAAAAATTGTTCCAGGTGTTTATGGGCGCATGACGATCTTCATCGCGCTCTTGGGACCGTGTGTGAGGGTTGGAATGTCAAGACCGAGCATCTTGAAGGCATCCGCACCATCTTCCAACTTGATGACTTTTGTGAAGAAGTTTTCCATGTCAAGCCGGTTCTCACGGAAGATGCGCACGGAGGGAACCATGGTATTCTGACCAAGGTAGAGGCCGAGGATCTTGGTTGCCCAACGGGTGATTTCGTTCGGGACTACGGTGGTGGTGATGCTAGAGTCCATGCCGAAGGGCAGAACTTTCCCACCGGGGGTGACGCACTTCAGAGCTGTTGCCAGGTCGTTACCGGTTGCTTCGATCACGATGTCTGCTTTGCGGCCGTAAGTGAATTCAGTGATCTTTTCGACCACGTCAACTTCCTTCGGATTCCAAACGGTTAGACCGCAGCGCTTTGCAACTTCGATGCGATAGGGGTCAATTTCCGTGACGGCCACTTTGGCGGCGATGTTCTTTGCAAACTGCGAGAATAGGTAGCCGATTGGACCAAAACCTATCACCATGACGTAGTCGTAGGGCAGCATTTGAAGAGTGTTCATGCCGTTTACGACAGTCGCCAAAGTTTCAACCTGGGTTCCCAGAACATCATCGATCTCATCTGGCAGCACAAAGCACTGTTTTTCAGGGACCAGGCAGTACTCAGCGTATCCGCCATCGCGCATCACACCCAACGCGCTGGTTTTGATGTCCACGCACTGGCTGGTGAGACCCATTCGGCAAAAGTCGCAGAAACCGCAGCGAATGTTGTTATCCACCGCGACACGGTCGCCCAGTTTCACATGATGCACATGGGTTCCAACCTCAACAACTTCACCACAAAATTCATGACCAAGAATGGTGTTGGGCTTGAAATGATGCTTGCCCTCCACAATCTTGACGTCACTTCCGCAAATACCTACCGCGGAAATCTTCAACAACACATCATCGGGATTCTTGACGTGCGGGATCGGTACCTGCTCCAGGACCAGATCTCCAACACCTTTAAAGACAAGCGCTTTCATAGTTTCCATTTTCTTTAATCTCCTTGTTTCTATTATTGCACACGTGTGCATTCGTTAATAAATAAAAGCCAGTCACACTTCAGAAACCTCTAACGTTGAATGCGTGCTGAACCTCCTCTGGCAAACGCCCTAACCTGCTCCAAGGTCGCCATGGTGGTGTCGCCGGGGAAAGTTGTCAGCAGTGCCCCATGAGCCCAACCAAGATTGACCGCTTCCTGTTCCGATTGGCTGGAAAGCAGCCCGTAAAATAATCCGGAAGCAAAACCATCTCCCCCACCGACCCGGTCAAACACATCCAGCTCGCATGTGGGCGCAACATAGGAATTTCCGTTGATCCAGGCAACAGCACCCCAGGAATGACGGTTGGTTGAGTGCACCTCGCGCAGCGTGGTGGCAACAACTTTCACATTAGGAAAGAGGCGCACAACCTCATCGATCATCCCGATGAACGCGCCCGCATCCAACTTGGATGCGCCAGCAACCTGGGGACCCTTTACTCCCAGGCCGAGTTGCATGTCCTCTTCATTGCCCACCAGGACGTCCACATTCTCCATAATTCTGCGCAAAACAGATTGCGCGGCTTCCGGTCCGCCCCAGATATTCCAGAGCTTGGCGCGATAGTTGAGGTCAAAAGAAACCACAGCTCCGGCAGCCTTTGCAGCACGTATACCTTCGATGATCACTTCGCCGGTCGTTTCTGAAAGCGCGGCGAAGATGCCACCACTATGGAACCAGCGAACGCCTCCAGCAAAAATTGCATCCCAGTCAAAATCACCCGGCTTCAATTCGGCAGCGGCTTCATGACTGCGGTTGTAGAACACCACGGGCGGGCGAACGCCATAGCCCCTGTCGCTGTAAACAGTTGCCAAGTTGGGACCGTTGACGCCGTTGTGCTTGAAGGTGCGGTAAAAGGGCTTGACGCCCATCGCCCGTACACGTTCGGCAATCAAATCGCCGATGGGATAGTCCACCATGGCGGTCGCGATGCCAGTGCGCAAGCCAAAGCAGTCCGCCAGGTTGGCGGCGCAGTTGAACTCACCTCCGCTGACGTGGATCTTGCACTCCGTCGCTTTGCGGAAAGGCACGATCCCCGGATCAAGCCGGTGGACCAATGCGCCCAGGGAAACAAAATCCAACGCGCCGCTTTCAGGAATGTTCAAGCCATAGTTTCCAGTCATAACATCCTCGCCTTTCTACACCCACTGGGTGTGAAAAACACCGTCTTTGTCAATACGCCGATAGGTATGCGCGCCGAAGTAATCGCGCTGTGCCTGGATCAGGTTGGCGGGCAAGCGCTCACTGCGATACGCGTCGAAGTAAGAAAGCGCGCCGCTCATAGCTGGCACAGGTATGCCAAGCCCGACAGCGATTTGAACGACCTTGCGCCAGTCATCCAGCCTTTCGAGAATGGCGCTTTTGAAAGCCTCATCCAGCATCAGGTTGACCAATTGAGGATCGCGTTCGTAGGCATCCATGATGTCGCCAAGCAAACTCGCCCGGATGATGCAGCCCGCCCGCCAAATTTTGGCGATATCGCGGATGTTCAGGTCGTAGTTGTATTCTTGCGAAGCCATGCGAAGCATCGCCAACCCCTGCGCGTAAGAAGTGACCTTGCTTGCGTAAAGCGCGTTCTCGACCGCGTCAATCAGTTCAGCCGGATCACCTTCGTACTTTTGTTGAGATGCGGGCAGCTGAGTGGCCGCAAAGACGCGTTCCTTTTTCAGGGAGGAGATGATGCGGCCTTGCAAGGCGGCGTTAATTGTGGGTACAGGAACTCCGATGTCGAGGGCATTCTGGCTGGTCCACTTGCCGGTGCCTTTTTGCCCGGCTTCGTCAAGGATCAGGTCCACCAGCGGTAAGCCTGTGTCCGGGTCCATGGTCTTGAATATGTCGGCTGTGATCTCGATCAGGTAGGACTTTAGAAGCCCTTCATTCCAGCGGGAGAAGATCGTGTGTAGTTCATCCGCGCCTAATCCCAAACCACGGCTCAGAAGGTCATAAGCCTCGGAGATGAGTTGCATGTCGCCGTATTCGATCCCGTTGTGGACCATCTTGACGTAGTGCCCTGCACCACCAGGACCCATGTACTCGACACACGGCTGACCGTCTTCCGCTTTGGCAGCGATCGCGTAGAAAATCTCGCTCAACGCTTCCCACGCCGGCCGATTTCCACCAGGCATAATGGCGGGACCCCACTTTGCGCCTTCTTCGCCACCTGACACCCCAGCGCCGATGTATTGAAAACCTTCCGCTTCCAAGGCTTTGTTTCTGCGTTCGGTGTCAGTGAAATAGGTGTTACCGCAATCGATCAGGATGTCTCCCGGATCCATCAAAGGCTTTATTTGGTCGATGACTTCGTCAACAGCAGCGCCAGCCTGAACCATCAGGATAATCCGACGCGGTTTTTCGAGCGCCGCCATCAGGTCGGGAAGTTTTTCTACCCCCAGCAAAGCCTTACCTTCACCCTCTTCGATGATGAAATCGTGCATCTTTTGCGGGTTGCGATTCCAAACCGCAATAGGGAAGCCATTTCGTTCAATATTGAGCGCCAGATTCCGCCCCATCACCCCAAGACCTACAAGACCGATTTTGTATTCCATTATTTCTCCTTATTACTAATTAAAGTGTTCCTCTTGAGTCGATAAAGCATCTCGCCAGCACGTGGCACCACCAGGATGCCCTGGTCCTCTTTCCCGAACAATGTTTTTGGATCAAAGTTGGCTGGGTCGATGTAACCCAAACCGATCCTTTCGCAACGTTCCCTGGGAATGCCGGTGGCAAGAGTGACCTTGATCCGCAGTTTTTCAACGCCGGTTGTTTCATCGTAGGTTCCCATTCCCCGCAAGTGGGTGGAGTGGGCTATCACACCGTGAGGATAGTGCTCAAACTTGCTCCACTGCTTGGTAAAGTAATCGCGGCAGTGGTAGCCAATTTCATCAATATTTTTTCCGTGCGTATAACTGACTTCGGTGATATTGGGCGCATAGATCACCACCTCACCGCCGTCGGCAATCACCGGCTCCATCTTGTACATGCCCTTGGCAGCTGTCCAGAGATCGTCATAAAGCTCAGGCATGATCGAGATCACCTTTTGGTAGGGTTTCTCCACGTACACAATGTGCTTCTGTGCAGAAAGAGCCGCAGCTGCTTCCCATGCTTCGCGCGCTTCTCCAAAGAAGATGCCCGCAAGCCCCTCATGCGTCACCACAAGGCTGAAGCAGTGTACCGGTTTTGAGATAAAAGATGCCGCCCGGTCGATCACAGCCCGGACAGGCGTGTAACCGGAGCCAATAATTTCAAAGCTGGTGATCAAAGCTCCCAGCCAATGGGTGAAATTTATTATTTCCTGCCCCGCAATACCTGGGAAAAAGTATTTATTTCCACCTGAAAAGCCGACAACTTCATGCGGGAACACTGGCCCGCAAACAATGAGGTGGTCGTAATCAAGTATCAGTTTGTTCAGCCTTACAGGGACATCCTCCACCAGGCGTCCGTCCGAAATGCGCTCGATCTCCTCGGCAGGGATCACTCCGATTTGCGTGAATGTTTCAGGGGTTTCCCAGTGATGATTGAAAACATGGCTCTCGCCAACTTTTCCATCTTGCACCTGGCGCCCAACCAGGTGGCTCAGTTGTTCGTCACTCATGGGTTGGTGAGTCCCAAGCGCCACAAGGTAATCCAGGGCAGCAACCCGCCCAGAGAGATGTTTTTCAAACAAATTGAACATCAACGGCATGGGCATGCTGCGCGTGCCATCCGGGATCAGGAACAGGACGCGTTTGCCATCCAACTGCAAGCCGGAAAGCGCTTCTTGCACCACGCGTTCAACAGCGTGATCGTCGAGGAATTGATTCTGGAAACCCAAACCGATCGTCATTGCTCAAACTCCACTAAATGCTGAAAAGCCGCCATCCACCGGAACAACCACACCGGTGATGAAAGCCGACGCTGGTGAGACCAACCACAAAACTGTACCCACCAGATCTTCTGGTGTGCCAAAGCGGTTCATCGGAGTGTGCCCGATGATAGTCTTTCCGCGTTGGGTCAGCTCGCCAGTTTGCTGGTCGGTCAGGAGGAAACGATTCTGTTCGGTAACAAAGAACCCCGGGGCAATCGCGTTCACACGGATATTGGCTGAGTATTCCTGCGCCAGGTGCACTGCCAGCCACTGGGTGAAGTTGCTCACCCCAGCCTTGGCAGCCGAGTAAGCAGGGATGCGCGTGAGGGGCCGGAAAGCATTCATGGAGGAAATATTCAGGATGACGCCTTGCCCTTGATTTGCCATAGCCTTGCCGAACACCTGGGAGGGCAGAATGGTTCCCAGTAGGTTCAACTCAAACACCCATCGCAGAGCATCGTGGGGTAAATCAAAAAATGGCAATTCTGCGCTCGTAGTTGCCTGAGCTTTATTTCCACCTGCGCCATTGATCAAGATATCCACCTTGCCAAAGGCTTCCAAAACCTGGTCGCAGGCTGCCTGGACACTCTCTTTGTCCAGCACGTTGCAGGCAATGCCCAGCGCGGTGCCGCCGTTCTCACGGATCTCAGTCGCGAGCTTTTCCGAATTCGCCGGATTGAGGTCCAAAATGGCGACCTTCGCGCCCAGGCTCGCCAGAGCACGGCACATTTCCGCGCAAAGCACGCCCGCCCCTCCGGTCACCACCGCGCAAAAGTCAGAAAAATCGTAAGCTTTTTTGATATCCATGGTCATGGTTTCACCCGTTATTTCGTTTTGTTCTTTGCGTCTTTACGGCACGGCAGAATGGTTCCAGGTGCCGATTAAAATGCCGCTCAAGGTTGCCGGCATAGACTTCAGGGTATTGATTGAGTAAAGCGATCAAGCGGTCATAGAATCGCCAGGTGCCATCAGGGTTTTTCTCTTTTAACACCGATCCAAAAGTGACGTGAAGGATCTCACGCGCGTCGAAGTTATCCAGGTAATCGTTGGGGGACACTGTCTCACTGGCTGCAGGAGCACGGTCCAGGCGTGCGGAAACGTGATAGCTGAGCTTATCCTGTTCGTAATGACCCAGGCAGTATGCGTATATTTCCTTGAAAAACCAAGAGTCGATTTCCGCGATCGTGCGAATGGCTTCGAGGTAGCTGGTTCCGGCAGTTTTCAGGTGCACCATGCCCTTTGTGCGGCGTGCGGCAGCGGGATAGATGCTGAATTTATCCGATCCAGAATGGAGACTGATCTTATAGGGCCCCATTTCCTTGGCGATCGCGGCATGCCCGGCAATATCCTCGTCAAACGCGGCAACATCTCCGATGAAGTCGACACCCTTCTCAAAATCACCCACAAAACGCGGTGCCAGGCTGACCCACTCCACACCCATCCGCTTCAGTTCGTGCGAGATGTAATAATGTTCAGCATGGCTGGTTGGGCATTTTGTTTCGTCTACAGAAACTTCCAGTTCAAATGGCTTGCCAGCGCTGGCAGTGCGCAAGTGCTCATACATTTTCACCACGTGCCAGACCGCGTGCCCGTATTTCACCATTGCTTTGAGCAAGATCGCTTCAGTAAAATGGATCGCTACCCCTTGAATGGTGCGCGAGCAGTTCAGCAGGTCGCTCTCGGACTCTCTCAGTGCGGAAGGCAGGTCCACAGCCAGGACCCTGAGATCTTCCAGGCCAAGGTTGTCAGCCTGATCATTCACATATTCGCCCGGATCAATCGTAAAGAAGGTGAAGCCAGCCGCCAGGCAGGCGTCTATGTCGGTTTCTGTTTTTAGATGGTCTGCGTCCGCGCCAGAGCCTTCCTGCCAGTTCTCCTGGAAGATGCCCCACATGGCATCGTCCATCACCTGTTGCGGTGTGCGACCGGTGCGCGCCAACTCCCTGATAGATTGCTGCGCGAAAATGGGAGCCACTTTTCCCATGCAGGCGCGTGCGGCGCGAACGTGCCCGGGTGTTGCCAGCCCCAAACGATCCCCCATGCCGGCTGAGGTCTTAAGCCCCAACACTTGCGGCTTAAGCCATGGCAACAACTCCCTCAAAGCTTCCGCATTTGATGAAGAAAGCGGTCCTTGCAGGAGCGTGCCCCTGCCAAATTCCAATTGCTTGCCTTCGAATCGCTCGAGCCGAGTTTCGCCTTTTGACGCAAGGATCACCAATTCCCTGCCAGGATATTTGTTCGCAAGAGCAAAATCCATCCCTTCCTGACTCACAATGGATTGCGGGATGAGTGAGAACTCGCGGTTCGATTTGAGGGAAATGGGATCGTTCATAGCTTGATTAAACCTCACCAGGAATGCCAGTCGATCCCCTGACCAGCAGCTTTCCTTTAATAATTTTCACATTCGGAGTTTCCGGGATACTTCCATCCTCGGCTTGCAGCAAATCCAACAATAGTTGGGCAGCCTCCTGACCGATGGAGAATTTTGGTTGGTCAAAAGTGGTCAGACATGGCGTGGTAAATGCTGAGAAGGTAATATTGTCAAAACCAGTGACGGAGAGATCTTCCGGGACCTTCAAGCCAGCCATCTCACAGCCTTTCAGTACGCCGATCGCCAGCATGTCATTAAAGCAGACGATCGCGGTCGGCCTGGGTGATAACCGCGTGAAGTAATCAATGCTTATCTGACCCAGCATGGGTTCCCCACCTTCCACATGGTGGATGTAAGACTCTGGCACATCCAATTGGGCTTTAGCCATCGCATCCAGAAAACCGCGCAACCGGTCCTGCGTGGTCCGGCCGGATTGGGAGTTTCCTAAGTAAGCATTTCTTTTATGTCCGAGCGAAATGAGATGCTGGGTAACCTGCGAGCTGCCATCAACATCGTCGTGGTAAATGGAATAGTTAAAGCTCTCACTTGCTTGATGATTGACCACGACCACCGGAAATCCGTATGAGAGCAACTGCCGTCCGTGTTCCGGACTGAAGGAAGATGAGCAGATGATCACCCCGTCCGTACGTTGCTCCAGCATCGTTTGAACAATTTGCCGTTCCTTGATCGGATCATGTTGAGACGCGGCGATAAAAAGGCTATAGCCTCCCGCCTGGGCGCTGGCTTCTATGCCGTTGAGGATCTCGCCGAAGAATGGGTCGGAAATGCTGCTGACAATCACGCCCAACACCTGGGTTCGGTTGGTCTTGAGACTGCGCGCGACAGCGCTGGGTCGGTAATTCATTTCCTGGGCAACCTGGCGGATCCGCTTGGCGGTTTCACTGGACACCAAGTGATTAACCCGCAAAGCACGGGAGACCGTTGAATGAGAAACTCCTGCCCTTTTTGCGATGTCTTTAATGGTGATTGCCATTACTTATTCTCCGTATGCACACGTGTGCATTGATGGCTCTAGTTTACAGGCTTTTTGGCTGAAAGTCAATAGTTTTCGCAAGATTACTTGCAAATTGGTTGATCTTGTCGTAAGATATGCAATTGAAAGATTGGTTACATTTTATTTCATTTTGCAAGTCAAAACGGTCCCGGAGGAACAATGACACCTAATATCGAAGCCATTTTCTTGGATGTAGGCAACACACTACGAATTGTCGTGGAAGATCCCTCGTTTCAACAACAAGCAAAAGATGATCTGATGACCCTGGTCAACGCAACTGAAACTCCTGAAGTTTTCTTTGAAAAGTTGGAAAAAAACTGGAAGGCTTACCGCAGTCTCGCTAAGAAATCGCTTCTCGATGCTTCGGAAATGGAACTTTGGACACAGTGGCTCCTTCCGGACTACCCCATTGAGATCATCGCACCGAACGTGAGCCGTCTGACACGCCTTTGGCGGGACCACGATGGCAGGCGCGTTCCCCGTGAAGATGTCAAAGATACCCTCGCGGAACTCCAACATCGCGGTTATAAATTGGGAATTATCGCCAACACTATCACTGAAACCGAAATTCCTGACTGGATGATCTCGGACGGGGTTACCGGTTATTTCAAGACCGTGATCCTTTCTTCCAAGGTTAGAATCCGCAAACCCGACCCAGCGATTTACCTGCTGGCAGCCAGGGTGATGGGCGTGGAGCCCGCCAGATGCGCGTACCTGGGCGATAACCCCATCCGGGATGTCGAGGGAACTCGGGCGGCAGGTTTTGGCATGATGATCCTTTTTGAAGAGCCAGCCACCCTGGCTAAAGAGCCGCAGTCGGGCGATCTTAAGCCCGATTACGCCATCAAGGAAACTAAACAACTCCTTGACATATTCCCACCGCGGTCATAAACGCGCTTTTTTACTCGAAAGGCTGAGCAATGATCCAGGAAATTGACGCGGTTTTTCTCGATCTTGGGAACACGCTGCGAATATTAACGAAGAATGACGACCACCAATCCAAAGCCAGGCAGAGAATTGTGGAGCTGGTGGGAACAGACGAGGACCCGGTAGCTTTTTGTGAGAAACTGGACCAACGCTACAAGGTCTATCGCAAGTGGGCATTTGACACCATGCGCGAAGCACCCGAATCCGAACTTTGGACGCGCTGGCTGGCTTACGATTTTCCCGCGGAACGGATCGGACCGCTTGGCACGGAATTGACCTACCAGTATCGCCAGTCAATGGGGCTGCGAGTGGTGGTGGAGCACGGCAAGGAAGTGGTGCAAACCCTTTTCGACCGCGGCTACACGCTTGGCATCATCAGCAATCTGATCACCACCAGCGAAATCCCTGAGTGGATGGAAGCCGATGGCTTCACCCCCTACTTCAAATCCGTTGCCCTTTCCTCTATTTTGGGCATACGCAAACCGGACCCGGCTATCTACCATATTGCCGCCGAAAACGCGGGCGTCGACCCTTCGCGCTGTGCTTATGTTGGGGATAATCTCAAGCGTGATGTCACCGGAACCCGGGCAGCCGGCTTTGGAATGACGATCATTCTGATCAGCCTGGAAGAATTAGCTGAGTCTACGATCACGGACGAAAACCGGCCTGACCTGGTCATTCATCAATTTGCAGACCTGCTTGGTATCTTCCCATCATGCCCGAAAGTGATTTTTGATGAACGATTTCAGGCGCACAAATAGCGGAACTTTCCGGAGGAAAGCGCGATGAACACTAGTGAAGATAAACACGGCGGTATTCTGCTTGGAGAAGCAGTAAAGGCAGCTTACTCGCGCGGACAAACCGATTACTCCATGGAGCCTCTCGTACGCTTGGACCCAAACGGGCAGCCTGTTGGAAAAGTTCAGGACGGTGACACAGTCATTTTTTGCTGCCGTCGGGGCGAACGGGAAATTGAGCTGACCGAAGCCTTTACCGAAACAGGTTTTGCGTATTTTGAACGGGAACAATTGAAGGATCTTGAATTTGTGATCCTGACTTTGTATCACGACAAGTTCAAGGACCTGCCTGTCGCTTTTGCGCCATCCAAACTCGATCACACCCTGGGGAAAGTGCTGAGTAATGCTGGCAAAAGCCAAATGCGCTGTTCGGAATCCGAAAAATTCGCCCACATCACCTTCTTTTTGAATGGCGGCAATAACCAACCCTATCCCGGAGAAGTGGATGTTCGCATCCCCTCACCCAAAGGTATTCCCTTTGACCAGGTTCCGGAGCTCAGCCTGCCCGCCGTGGCCGATGAAGTCATTCACGGGCTAAAACTGGGTATTGATTGCATCGTTACCAACTTTGCCAACGGGGACGTCATCGGGCATACCAGCAACAGCGAAGCGAAGATCGCCTGCGCGCACGCTGTGGATGAGCATCTCGCCCGGGTTGTGAAGGTCGCCCAATCGGAAGGCTACGTTACGCTGATTACCGCCGACCACGGCAACCTTGAAGTGCTGCGTACCGCCGAAGGCAAGCCGCACGTCTCGCACACCTCCAACCTTGTACCCTTCATCCTAATCGATCTAGCTGCCAACAATGACATTCAATTAGATGATGGTAGTTTGCAGGATATCACTCCGACTATTCTGAACATCATGGGCATCGAAAAACATGCTGCCATGGCTGGCACCTCTCTTGTAAATCCGCGAGAATGGGGAAAAAACCGAAAGGTTCTGCTCATCATCCTCGATGGTTGGGGGGAAGGCAGCCAAGATGAAAACAACCCCATACATGTCGCAGCCACACCCACCTGGGACGCACTCTGCCAGGAATATCCGCTTGCGCATCTGCAAGCCTCGGGCGAAGCAGTTGGGCTGCAAACTGGCAAACCGGGCAACTCCGAAGCGGGTCATATGAACATTGGTGCAGGTCGTACCGTGCTGCAGGATGACGTGCGCCTGAACTTGGCGCTGAAGGACGGCTCGTTCTCGAAGAATGAGGTCTTTGTTGAGGCGATCGAAAACGTCCTGCGCAAAGGGACCAAGCTGCACCTGATCGGACTCCTGACCGAGAAAAGCTCACATGGGTCGATCGACTACCCCCTGGCGCTTTTACGAATGGCTAAGGAAAAAGGCCTTTCGGAGGTGTATCTCCACCTGATTTTTGATGGACGCAGCACCGAACCTGGCAGTGCTCCGGCACTGCTCGAAAAGCTCGAACGAGAAATGCGCGAGATCGGGCTCGGGTCAGTCGTAACAGCTAACGGAAGAGGCATCGCCCTCGACCGCGATGGTAATTACACAAAGATCAAGAAAGCTTACGAAGCGATGGTGCTCGGACATGGAACTCCCTGGTAACCCAGTGGAAAAGTGCGAAACAAATGGCTGAAAACTCATTTGACCCTCATCAATTCTCACGCGACTTGTTTTCCAAACTGCAGCAATTAAACCCAGCTGTTGGCGAATTGGAGCCCTACGAGTTCCAATATGCCCTAAAAAACCTCACCCCTGCAGAAGGTTGGGCAAGCGCGCAGGCAGAACAGATGGAAGTCCTTCTGGAAAAAATTGCCAAACAGGAATTCTTTGCCAACATCCAACTGAAGCCAATGCAGGGCGACCAGATCACTCTCGACCAAACCATTACCTTCCTTTCCAGGCAGCTTTTTATTGGCCTTGTTGAGGGACTCTACCCGATCAAATGGGTGGAGCAGTATTTCTATTTTGACATGCGGTCTTTCGTGTTCTTTGTGCGCACTCATTACATCTCTGCGTCAATTCAAGCACGTTTTGGGGGTTCGCCATATCGCTCCTTTGAGCCAAGGCAACCGCGACTCGAAAAAATGTTCGAGGTTGGCTACAAGGACTTTGCCCGGGCGAACCAGGAAATTGACCTGGCATTTATCCAGGCTGCTAAATCCTTGATATCTACCAGCAATAAACCACTGTTGTTGACCATCGTTGGTCCGACCGCATCCGGCAAATCAGAAATTTCCTCACGGTTGCTGAACTCTTTATCCGGTGCGGGATTTTCGTGTACCTCCGTTGAAATGGACAACTTCTATAAAGACCGCGTCTTTCGCGACGGGCGTCCCATGGATGCAACCGTTATCCATTATCCCCTCTTCATTGATGCGATCAACGCGCTTTTGCGTGGCGAAGCGGCGGATATCCCCCGCTACGACTTCATCCAAGCCACATCCAGTCACGATTTGGATGGTCTCCTTCGCCCCGGGCAGTCTACTCAGACCATCCCACCAGCAGATATCATCATCCTTGAAGGCAACTTCCCATTCCACATTCCCGAGATCGCCAGCCTGATCAACTTGAAAGTTGTCTACTTTGCCGACGATCCCATCCGACTGAAACGCAAGTGGAAGAGAGACGTGGACTTCCGCAAGAAGTATGACCCCAATTACCTGGCAAACCGCTATTTCCGTACTCAGTTTCAGCGGAATGAAGAAATCTACCAACCCATGATGCAATGTTGTGACATCATCGTGGATACAACCAACGCGCATTTGTGGCTGCATCCAGACCTGCAGACACGGTTGGAAAATCAAGCTTCAGCTTGACCGCAGGAGAAAGAAGAGAGGCGCACCATGTTCGATGAATTCTTACGTGGTCAGATTGTGGAAGCAAAGACGAAGATTGTGATGCTGATCTTGGACGGGTTGGGTGGGCTTCCCCGCGAGGAAGGCGGAAAGACCGAACTCGAGACAGCCTGCAAACCCAACATGGATGCCTTGGCCCGGAAATCAGCCCTAGGCATGACCATCCCGGTTGGTCCTGGCATCACGGTTGGCAGTGGTCCTGGTCACATTTCCATCTTCGGCTTCAACCCGTTGGAATACCAGATCGGTCGCGGTGCCTTGGAAGCCCTGGGGGTGGATTTTGAGCTTGGTCCGGATGACGTCGCTGCCAGGGGTAACTTCTGCGTAGTTGACGAAAATGGGCTTTTGGTTGACCGCCGTGCAGGCAGGTTGCCAACCTCCGATAGCGAACGCCTCGTCCAAATACTGCGGACAATCAAGTTGGACGGTGTGGAAGTGTTTGTGGAAGTTGTCAAGGAGCACCGCTTCGTGCTTGTGCTGAGAGCCCCCAGTTTGGGAGCAGCCGTTACCGACTCAGACCCATTAGTCACAGGAGCAGTACCACTAAAGGTGCAGGGATTGGATGACGCTTCCCAACACACCGCCGGGTTGGTCAACGCATTCCTGGAACAGGCAGAAGTGCTACTGCGGAATGAGACTTCGGCAAACATGGTCCTGCTGCGCGGCTTTGCCAAATTCCCAGTGATGCCCAAATACTCTGAAGTCTTCCAGTTGAATGCCGCCGCCGTTGCCGTGAACGGCATGTACCGCGGTGTAGCAAGGCTTGTGGGCATGAACGTGCTCGATGTCGGTGGCACGGACCTCCGCAACGAGTTCGACTGCCTTGAAAAGCATTGGGCAGAGTACGACTTTTTCTACCTGCACTTCAAGAAGACAGACACCTTTGGAGAAATTGGGGACTTCGACGCGAAAGTAAAAGCAATCGAAGAGTTTGACGCCCAACTCCCCCGTTTGATGGCATTGAACCCGGATGTGGTCATTATCGGGGGCGACCATTCCTCCCCAGCGGTGCTCAAATCCCACAGCTGGCATCCAGTTCCGCTCCTCATGTATGGAAAGAACGTCCGCGCGGACAAATTCACGGAGTTTGGGGAAACCAACTGCGCAAACGGCAACCTTGGGCAGCTCCCTGCCTATCACGTCATGCCGATCGCGCTGGCGAATGCCGGCAGAGTGGCCAAGTACGGAGCTTAATAATATGGAAAAAACGGAAAACTCGCAGAATCCAATCCTAAAGGATGGTGCTCTCTTTTCGGAAAAGCTATTTGAAATGATGCGCGTACTTTACCCGGCGCTTAACGACCTTGAGCTGTTCGAGTTTCGCTATTGCCTCGAGAACATCTACCCGAATCAGGGTTGGCAATCAGTAGAACTGATGCCAAGGCATGAGATTGAGCAAATGGTCAGCAGCCTTATCTATTATTCCAGCATTCAACTGAAACCTAAACTGGATAATCGTCCGGTCATGGACCCCCAGATACTCTCCTTGCTGCGGATGCTCTACGTAGGTTTGGTCATCGGCGACTATCCCACAGATTGGGTGGTCAAACACTTCACCTTCGATCCGCGTGGGTTCTACTTCATCCATCGGACCGAGTATTACAGCGAAGAAATCATCGCGCATCTGGGTGGAAGACCCTTGATGGCTTTTGATCGCTTGCAGGATGAATTTCAAAAGATTCCTGCTGTTGGTTACAAGGCTTTCAAAAAGGCAAACGAGGAAGTGGATGGAGCCTTCATCAAAATCGTCCAAATGCTGGTCGAAAAGATCGGCATCCCCATTTTGATCGCGATTGCCGGTCAGACAGCGGCAGGTAAGACCGAAATCGTTGAACGCCTTCAGCAGGCATTTCAAAATACGGGAAAGAGCCTTTCGGGCTTTGAAATTGATCACTTCCTGACGGATCGGGATTACCGCGAAGCGCATGGGATCGACTCGCTAGGCCAGGATGCTCTACATTTTGAGATGCTGACCCAAGTGCTCGAGGATCTGCGGGCAGGCAAAGCCGCGATTACGCCGCAATATGACTTCATTTCTGCGACCTCGAGCCATTCTCTGGATGGAAAACTCAAACCAGGGCGCGAAACACTGCGCATCGAACCAGCCGACGTGATCTTCATGGAAGGGAACTTTCCGTTCCTCTTACCCGGTGTCGCTGCGCTGACCGGTATCAAGGTCATGTACATCACCGATGATGCCGTGCGATTGAAACGAAAATGGCGGCGCGACATGGACCTGAGAAAGAAATACGAACTTCATTACTTCTTGAATCGCTACTTCCGTGAACAATTCCTGATGGCCGAACAGGTCTACAAGCCGCAAATGCAGCTGTGCGACTTGGTGGTGGACACTTCCCGGGCTGAGATATGGGCAACCCCAGCAGTCCAAGCACAGTTGGGCAGATCAGCAAACAAAAACTGAAATTATGAAATTAATCTTGCATGTTTTGCGTATTTGCATTATACTGTTTCAAATGTAAGCGGTATTTCATAAACACAAATTTTGTTGTCCCCTTTCGGGGTCATGGATCTTTACCGAGGTGTCATGAACAGCCCTTCAAAGTCTTCCGCAAAAATTGACTTCAGCCAGGTTCTGACCGATCATTTCAACGACCTGACCAAGAGCGAGAAGCGCATCGCCAATTTTCTTCGCAAAAACCAGGAGGAGTCTGCTTTCCTCTCTGCCGGCGAGATTGCCAGCCGCATGGAACTCAGCGAGGCAACCCTGGTGCGCTTTGCGCGCAGCCTGGGTTTTAGCAGTTATCCGGCTATGCGAACAGTATTACAGGATAACTTCCGCCGACGTGTCACCCACTCCGCCCGCTTACGCGGCAGACTGAATGACATGCGCGATGGCGACGACATGTTCGAACGCCTGACGGCAACAGAAATTGATTTTCTAACCCAGGCATTGGATTCCATCAAACGCGAAGAGCTTAACAAAGCGGTCGAGATTATGCACGAGCACGACCGCGTTTTTGTCTTTGGGCTCGGCCCGTCGGTCTCACTGGTAGACTTGCTCGAACTCCGCTTGCGCAGATTTGGACGTGAAGTTGTTCCGCTCACAAGCTCGGGACGCGAGTTCCTCGAATACCTCACGATGATGGAAGAAAATGATTTGTTGTTTGTGATCTGTTTCTTCGATCAGAATCCGGCTCTCAAACTGGTCATTGATTATGCCAACAAAGTCGGCGCGACCATCATCATGCTCACCGACACGCTCGAAGCAATTCTTGGCGATAAGGTGGACGTGGTCTTGTCCGCAAAACGAGGACCGATTGGCGAGTTTCACTCCCTGGTAGTCCCCATGACAGTTATCAACGCGCTGCTATTATCGCTGGCAAGCATGGAACAGGAAAAAACCATGACCCTGCTTGACAAGCTTGACAATCTACGAGATCAGTTGAAGGCGTTTAACACCTGCGCGGATGAGTAATGCCTTTATTGACTAACAGCGCGTAAGTGCTGCAAAATCTTTATACCTGGAGGTTCAATGTTCTAGCATGCACAAGAGAAAACTTAAGGTAGTAGTTGTTATGAGAGGAGAGACAAGATGGCTATAGCGTCAAAAACCGTTCCATCATCCGGACAAAACTGGAATGCGCGCATACGCCGATTTTTCCATTGGCTGAGCAGTCCGCATGTTGTGCTCTCCATGATCATGCTGGCAGTGATGGTCTACATGGTTATTATTCCACTGTACCGCATGATCATTACCACCTTCTCAGTGCAGGAGATGGATCTTCGCGCCATTCCTGGAGCGGAAGTTGGGGATCTGACGTTTTATCACTGGGTCCGAATGCTGAGCAGTACTATCAGCAGGATCATGACGTATGAGCCGCTCCTGCATTCGCTGACCATCTCCATTGGTGCTACAGGTCTTGCCTTGATTATTGGCGGTTTGATGGCATGGCTGGTGGTCAGAACCGATGTTCCGGGAAAAGGAATCATCAACACCCTGGCAACGGTTCCCTACATCATGCCCTCCTGGACAATCGCGCAAGCGTGGATAGTGTTATTCAAGAACCAGACATCAGGTGGAACTCCAGGATTGCTGGAATTTTTAACACATAGCCCAACACCCGATTGGCTGGCATACGGTCCGGTGCCGATCATCTTCAGCAGTGCTCTTCATTATTACACCTTCTTTTTCCTGTTTGTTTCAGCAGCTTTGCTTTCTATTGACTCCTCCCTCGAGGAAGCCGGCGAATTAGCTGGCGCGGGTCGTTGGCGAATTATGAGGAAAATCACTTTCCCCCTGGTCATCCCCGCGATTGCGTCCGGCTTCATCATGACCTTCTCCAAGACCATGGGAACCTTTGGCGGACCGAACGTCTTGGGCGTTCCTGTGCAGTACTACACCCTCTCCACCATGCTCAGGTCCAACACAGGCATCGGGAATTACGGAGACGGTTTCGTTCTGGCAATTGTTCTGATCCTGTTCGCCATGACGACCATTATGATTAACCAGAAACTGGTGGGCACCAGGAAAAGTTACGAAACGATTGGCGGACGCGGCTTTATGGCGCAAAAGCAGAAACTTCGCAACTTCAAAGGCCTGCTCACTGCTTTAGTGGTTATCTTCCAATTCTTCATTGCCGTGTTACCTCTTTCCCTGCTGATCTACAGCACCTTCATGCTCAGGACGGGTGATTACAGTCTCAGCAACTTTACCCTGCAGCACTGGATTGGCAAAGGCATCATGAACATCAATAGTGGTGAGCCGGGGGTCTTGCTGAACAGGAAGATTTACCTGGCAGCCTGGAATTCGCTTAAGCTTGCCTTTTTCACCGCAGTCTTCACGGCCTTGTTAGGAATTATTCTTGGTTACGCAATTGTCAAAGGTCGAGGCACCAAGCTCTCGAAAATTGTCGAGCAAATTGCCTTTATCCCCTATGTGATCCCCGGCATCGCCTTTGGCGCGGTTTACATTTCGATGTTTACAAGATCGGTGGGGCCTATTCCTCCCCTTTATGGCACTTTCGCCTTACTGGTGGTGGTTTCAGTCGCCAAGCATATTCCTTATTCTGCCCGAAGTGGCGTTTCAGCTATGCTGCAGGTGGGTAAAGAATTGGAAGAAGCGGCTGCCATCGCCGGAGCCGGACCCTGGAGAAGGTTTAAGCGCATCATCTTCCCCCTTACCAGCACCGGTTTTGTTTCCGGCTTTCTGATGACCTTTATCACGACCATGCGCGAACTTTCGCTGATCATTCTGCTGGTCACCCCCACCACCGCTGTGCTGGCAAGCCAGACCATGCGGTACATCGAAAATGGAAATGAACAACAAGCCAATGCTGTCATCATCATTCTGATCGTGCTTGTCCTGTTGGGCAACTTTCTTATCAGCCGGTTTCGCGGCGGAAGCCTGAAAAAAGGTTTGGGATTATAAACGAGGAGAAAATGGATACACCTATCATTATTAAGAATTTAACAAAAAAATTCGGTGATGTTGTTGCGGTCAATAACGTAAGCGTGACGATCGAGCCTGGTTCGTTCCTCACGCTCTTGGGACCTTCCGGCTGCGGTAAAACCACCCTCTTGCGCTGTATCTCAGGCTTGGAAGACCCGGATGATGGCGAGATCATCATTGGCGACAAACTGGTCTATTCACGCTCAAAAGGCATCTCACTCCCCTCCGGGCAGAGGGATTTGGGCTTGGTTTTCCAGAATTATGCCCTCTGGCCGCATATGAACGTCTATAAGAACATCACTTTCGCGCTTGAAATTCAAAAAATGTCGCAAGCAGACATGGATATCCGTGTCAAAGAATCCCTCAAAGAAGTTCAGATGTCTGGCTATGAAGACCGCTACCCCCGCGAGATGAGTGGTGGTCAGCAGCAGCGCATTGCCCTGGCTCGTATGTTGGCCTACCGGCCAAAGGTCTTCCTGATGGACGAACCGCTCTCAAATTTGGACGCCCGCCTGAGAATGGACATGCGCACTGAACTCAAGCGCTTGCATCATATTTCCGGTGCCACCACCGCTTACGTGACCCATGACCAGATCGAAGCTATGACCATGTCCACCAAGATTGCCGTCATGAAACTGGGTGTCATCCAACAGATGGACACACCAGATATGGTCTACCACTATCCAGCCAATTTGTTTGTTGCTGACTTTATCGGCAACCCCAAGGTGAATCTGATGCCAGGGTGGGTTACAGGGCAGAATTTAGTGGATGTTGGCAAATTCAACATTCCCGTCAAAACATTTAACCAAACAGGTGAGGTGGTGGTTGGTTTACGCCCCGAAGATATCATGATTTCCACTGAACCAGTTGATGGCGCTGTCGAATTCAGTGCCTATTCAGTTTTACCCTCGGGCGCTGATACAACCATCATTGCCCGCAAGGGAGATACCGAGCTGACCATTAAGGAAATGGGCGTCAGCAAAATCCAGATGGACCAACCCGTCTGGCTTTCGTTCACGGAAGATGCGATCAACCTTTACGACAAGGAAACAGAAGATCTGATTACTGCGTAGAGATAGTCGAGGATTCAATGGACTCTTTCCTTTACCTGCCAAGGAGGTCATTAGAGAGAAGAAAACTGAGCAATGGATAGCCGATGTTTTATCAACTTAGAACCTACTATAGAAGGAGAAAGAAATGAAAGCAATTTTTAGAATAGCAGCCATGATCCTCGTGATCACCATGCTCGTCGCTTGTGGCACCACACCCACAGAACCAGCTGTTACCGAACCAGGCCAACCGGAAGTCCTCACTCCTCAACAGGAATGGCTCAAAGCCAACCAGTTGGGCGAGTACGAAACCGGCACCCAGGATTGGGCGGCAATTGAAGCAGCAGCCAAGGCAGAAGGAACTGTGCTGGTCTACGCCAACTCATCCAAAACCGAAAAAGCTGCTGAAGCCTTCATGGAACTCTACCCCGAGATCAAGGTGTTGGCCTATGACCTGGGCGGTGATGATGTCCTCATGAAGACACTTGAGGAGCAAAAAGCCGGTGCCTTCACTGGAGATGTGTGGTTCAGCAGCGGTGGCGCTGACCTGATTGGGCAGGTGCTACCCAAGCAATACGTCTGGCGCTTCGTGCCCGAATCCACAGCCGCCTACACACCAGAACAATACACACAGCCCTTGTTGATGAGCCGTTTTGGAACCAGTGTCTTTGCCTACAATTCCGAGTTAAACGATACCTGCCCCATTGGCAATATCTGGGAACTTACCCAGCCGGAATGGAAGGGTCGATTCTTCATTGAAGATCCCTTGAATGACGCTTCAACCTTGAGCAAGCTGATCACCATTGCAGCCCATCCTGACGAAGTCAAACAGGCTTACGTTGATCTCTACGGTAGCGAGCCTGTATTGGATGCGGATACCCCTGATGCTGGTTGGTTGTGGCTCAAGCGCTTCGCGCAGAATGGTCCCATACCCCAACCCGGTGGTGACGAAGTCGACTCCGCCTTCGCAACCCCTGGAATGACCGAGAGCTATATGGCTCTGACCTCATACTCCAACATGGCCGATGTCGAGGAAGGTATCCTGAGCTTTGAACCTTGCTGGGGTCTGGAGCCAAAATTGGGTGTCCAGAGCCAGAGCTATATTGGCATTATCAACCAGGCACCCCATCCAAACGCTGCCAAGCTTTGGATTAAGTTTGTCACCAGCCCCGAAGGGCGTGACCCATGGTCAAAATTTGGGACTTACTTCCCGGATTCAACCTACGAAGTTCCTGAGGGAATGAAACCATTGCAAGAAATGTTCGATGTGACCTGGTTCATTGCTGAACAGTATGCTTACGATCATATGCTGGAAGCACGTGACTTTTACCTGCTGAATTTGGGCAAATAACCCAATCCGGCTAGGACATTGATACATCAGGCACGAATCCTTAAAAAATTCGTGCCTGATAAAACAAGGATTTGCGGGTGGAAATAACACAAAAATGGAGAAATTATGATGCTTAAAGCTGTCTTTTTTGACATGGGAGGTACGATTGACACATTCCGTTACACCCGGGAACAGAGAATAAAGGCTGTTTCCGCGGTACGCGAATGCCTCAGCCGTACAGGCATCATCCTTACCTGTTCGGATCCGTGTTTGGCAGACATGATCACCGCGGGCACGTCGGAATACCTGCGCTGGAACATGGTGTCCAACATTGAGCTCAAACCAGCAGAAATATGGGCTACCTATTTTTTGAAAGATCTGCATCTGTCCCTGGCTGACTTAGAGCCTGTTGCTGAGGAACTGGCTTTCATTTATGAAACGCGCTTGTTTACGCGTGAGATGCGCCCGGAAATCCCCCAGGTTCTGGCTGAAATCCAGAAAATGGGCTTAAAGATCGGTTGCATCAGCAACACACAAAGCCTTCAACAAGTTCCATACAGCCTGAAAGAGTATGGGATAGACTGCTATTTTGACCCGGTGGTCCTCTCTTCCGAATACGGAAGGCGCAAACCGGATCCAGCAATTTTTTACCACGCGGCACGCCTAGCGCAGGTGCCAACCAGCGCCTGTATCTACATCGGGGACAAAGTCAACCGCGATATCCTGGGCGCGCAACGAGCCGGTTTCAGGGCGGCTATCAAGATCCACCATATCTATGATAATGGTGAACCCGACGAAGGCGCGGAGCCTGACGCAAAAATTGAAAACATGCTGGATTTGATCCCTTTGATCAAGCAATACCTTGACCAGGACGCGCAAACAGCTCAAAACGATAATGGACACAAAGTGAAGGCTATCTTCTTTGACGCCGGCGACATCCTCTACACCAGGCCGCATAAAGACCAGCATCTTAAAGCATTTCTTGATTCGCACCAGTTGGAATTTCCAAAAAATTTCGATGATGAGAGAAAACAACTTAAAGCGCTTGCATTCACAGGCAAACTCCCGCGTCACGGTTATTATGAACAGCTTATCCGGTTTTTTGGTATATCAAATCCGGATTTGGTTTCTGAGGGCGTGGAAGCGATGCAAGCAGATGACAACAACGTTGAGATCATCTGCGGTGCCCCGGAAACGATCTTGGAACTCAAAGAGAAAGGGTATATGCTGGGGATCATCACGGATACCGCCATGGCATTTTCAATCAAACTCGATTGGTTTGACCAGCATGGTTTTGGCAGAGTCTGGGATTCTGTGATCAGTTCAAAAGAAGTTGGCGCGCGCAAGCCTGACCCCGAAATGTACCAGCGCGCTTTGACCCAGGTTGGCGTGGATCCTTGCGATGCGGTCTTTGTGGGGCACAAAAAAGCAGAGATTGACGGAGCGCGCGAGATCGGCATGAAAACCATCGCGCTAAACTATGACGCTGGAACCCTGGCAGACGCTTATATAAACGACATTCGCGAAATTCCAAAGGTGTCCTGCTTGCAGGGCTGATAAAAACAGACAGGACCCAAACATGACTGATGAAATAAAAGCGATTTGTTTCGACGTTGGTGGCACACTCCGCGCGACCATCAAAAACCGGAGAGGTAACCTGGATTACATCCGCAACCTGCAATCTTTCCTTGGGGTGGAGGGCGAGCCGGCTGATTTCCTGAGCCTGCTGCGTGAACGCGAAAAAGAATACCGCAAATGGTGCAAGAAGACTCTCCTCGAGCTACCGGAAACGGAACTTTGGACACGCTTCTTCCTGCCCGACTTTCCACGGGAATTTGTCTGGCAGAACGCAGTTGCCCTCAACCAGATGTGGAGAGCTTCACGAAACAACCAGATCTTCCCGGATGCGGTCAGCACCATCAAAGCCCTTGCCAAACGAGGTTATAAACTCTCGATCGTAAGCAACACGACCTCATCCATCGAAGCACATGCCCTGCTGGCTGATAACGGTCTAACTGAACTCATCCACCCGGTGATTTTGTCCTGCGTGGTTGGCAGCCGAAAACCACACCCATCCATGTTCCTGCAAGCCGCGCGCGGAATGGGCGTTCTGCCGCAAAATTGTGCCTACGTTGGCGATAACATCTCCCGTGATCTGATTGGGGCCACGCAAGCTGGGTTTGGCGCAGTCATCATGATCAACATGACCGGTTACCAAACTGACGAGTATGATCCGGATGATGACTTCCAGGCGGAAACCATCACCGAAATCAAGCCACAATATCGCATTGGTTGTCTTGGTGAATTATTGGATATCTTCCAGGGTGTTCCTGTGACGAACTCACAGGAGTTCGAGCCTGCCCAACCAGAAATGCTTTACGACATTTCCCTTTCCACGATGTGGAGTGCTGACCAGGAAATGCCTTTTTCTGAGACTTTTGCCTTAGCCCACAAAATGGGTTTTATTGGCTATGAATTCAGCAACAAGATCACGCCCCAACTGTACCAGGAATGGGATCGGAATAAATATTACGTCGCAACGATTCACGACCCCTGCCCGTCTGAGTTTGGTTACACCGAGTTAAAGAGACAGGATGTTGCCCTATCCAGCCTGAATGAAACCCAGCGGGTAAAGGCTGTCGATAACCTGAAGCGGTCCATTGATCTGGCAGTGCGGCTTGGCTCACGCTCGGTGGTGGTGCACTGCGGGGCGATTCATTGCGACCACACAAAAGACAAAAAACTCCGGGAGTTATATCTTGAGGGAAAGTCAGGGACAGCGGAGTACATCCAACTCCAACAGGATTACATCACTGACCGAAACCATCACAAGGAACCGCATTTTTGGCAGGTGATCCGCAGCATGGAAGAGGTGATTTCCTTCGCAAAGGGATCAGGTGTAGCCATCGCCCTTGAAAATCGCAATCGTTATCACGACTTGCCCTTACCAGACGAAATGGAAACCCTGCTTCAACTGTGTGACGAACCCTGGTTTGGCTTCCAGTATGATGCCGGACATGCCCACAACCTGGAAGTGCTGGGTATGGTCGGAAAGGGCGAATGGCTTCGCCGCTTCCACCACCGCCTGATTGGCATGCATTTACACGATGTAAACGGTTTGCAGGATCACTTAGCCCCGGGCATGGGAGAAATCGATTTTCCGAGCTTATCCCCTTACTTGGTAGACGGCGTTTTGCGAACCCTTGAGGTTTCACCAGGCTGCACTATAGATCAAATTACCCATGGTCTTGAAGTATTAGTCGACCATGGCTGTGTAAAGAAGGTATAGAAACGATTCATTATGGAATTAAATTGCTCTTCGAAAGAAGCCATTGACACCCAAACCCACAATCAAATAAAGGTTGTCTTGTTTGATATTGGGGGCACGCTTGTCCAAAAGTTGAACCACGATTCCAGGGACCACGAAATTGTTTCCGAGATGCTTCATTTCTTGAATCTCGACGAAAGCCCTGAAAGCTTTATTCAACGGCTCATCCAGCGTGAAAAGGAATACAAGGAGTGGGCTTATCGCTCTTTGGATGAACTTTCCTTTGCTGAACGTTGGAGCGAGTATTTGCTCCCGGAGTTCCCGCAGGAATTCATCACGGAGCATGCGGATCAACTCCAGGCATGGTGGAGTGATTCCCGCGGCAAGCGCTGGATCCCACCTAAAACAATCCAAGTCCTGCATACCATAAAGGACCGGGGATACCGGCTTGGTACCGTGAGCCACACCTCACCCAAGCACCTTGAAACCGCTGGCATCAGATATTTGTTCGACGTTACTTTACAAGCAACTGATTTCGGCAAACGCAAACCGCACCCTTCCCCCTTTATCGCTGCGGCACAGGCTCTTGGTGTCCGCCCGGAAGAGTGCGCCTACGTGGGCGATCGCCCATCGCGGGATTTGATCGGCGCACGTGAAGCTGGCATTGGGATGGTCATCATGATCGAGTCGCAAAGTCAACCTCGTGAGGAAAATCCCTGCCCGATGCAAGCGGATATCGCTGTAAACTCCTTGCAGGAGATCTTGGCACATTTCCCTGGCGCAAACACCCATTTCGTTTCCACCCCCACCGTTGCACTCGACACCCTCTACGACGCCGCACTCTCGACGATGTGGTGGTCGCGATCGACCGACACGTCCAACGATTTTTGCCGCAAAGGGCGGGAATTGGGCTTCGCGCGCTTTGAGCTCAATCACCAAATTACCCCTGAAGAACTGGAATCTTTCGACCTCGACCGTTACCACATCGGCTCGGTGCACGACCCTTGCCCGGCGGTGATCCCAAACAAACAACTCGAGTTGAGGGATTTCCAGGTTACCTCTTTGGTGGAAGAAAAGCGGCAGGTTGGCGTGGACACCCTCAAACGCACCATCGACCTGGCTTACCGTCTGGGCTCCAGGCTGGTGGTTATCCATCCCGGTCGGGTGGATGGCGACCACTCCATGGACAGCCGCCTGCGAGACATGTATCGCGCTGGTCTAAAGGGCAGTGGGGAATATGAAACCCTGCGCCAGACTTTGAAAATGGATCGTTTGGAACGCGGAAAACCCCACCTCGAGGTTCTGATCCGCAGCTTGGCCGAGATTGTGGAGTATTCAAAGGATTCAGGCGTATTTCTTGGCCTGGAGAACCGCCTGCATCACTACGAGCTACCCATTTTTGAGGAGATGGAAGCGCTTCTCGCAGAATTTCAACAGCCATGGGTGGGTTGGCAGCTGGACGTTGGTCACATCCAGGTACACGACCGACTCGGGTTGATGTCTTTCAAACAGTGGCTGGAGGCTTTCTCACTGCGGATGGTAGGTGTCCATCTGCATGATGTTCAGGACATCCTGGATCACCAAATTCCCGGATCAGGGGATGTGGACTTTGTCTGGCTGGCTCACTACTTGCCCACCCACGCGATCCGCACGCTCGAGATCAACAACACTACGCCTTATGAAGACTTTTTGCCCGGATTGAGATTCTTAGAACAAACTGGATGTATTGCCAATATCTACTCTGAACGGAGAAATGAATTATGTTGAAAATCTTTAAGAAACGCAGGAATATTTTTCTGCAGCGAATTCAAGAGCAAACCAATCTGACCCTGGAAGGCGTGGATCTGTTGCTGGCATACATGAACAATCCCGATACGCAACTCGCCGATCAACTGACTGCAAAAGAAAAGGAAGCGGATGAAGCCCGACGCTTGTTGATTGACGAACTGAACCGCACCTTCGTTACTCCTTTTGACCGTGAAGACATCTTCAAGCTGTCCAGGGCAATCGACGATATTCTTGATTACGCCTACAGCACCATGATTGAGATCGTAATCTTCAAAGTGAAACCCACTGAATACATGGTGCAGATCTGTACGCTGCTCAAGGAATCCACTTTCGAAATGCTCAAAGCCGTTGAGTGCTTGCAGGACCATCCGAACGTGACCGCGGAACACGCCAATCGCGCCAAGAAGGTTGAAAACAAGATAGAGAACGTGTACAGGGAAGCCCTGGCAAACATGTTCAAAGATACGGAAGACCTGAAAGGCGTTGTAAAAGCGATGAAGATGCGCGAAGTTTACCGCCATTTGAGCAACGCTGCCGATAGAAGTGATGAAGCCGCTAACGTCCTGGCGGACATCGTCGTCAAATCGTCATAACGCTGAGAATCATGGAAGCATCACTCATTCTGCTCATCGTCTTCGCGTTGATTTTCGATTTCCTGAACGGTGTTCACGACTCGAGCAACATTGTCGCCACCATGATCTCCTCGCGCGCGATCCGTCCGCAGGTTGCCCTGCTGATGACCGCTCTCGCGAACTTTGTGGGTCCTTTCATCTTCGGTGTGGCAGTCGCCACCACCATTGGTAACGAAATTGTTGCTGCTGAACACATCAATATGATGGTGCTCCTGGCAGCCTGCTTTAGCGCTATTTTTTGGAATCTGCTGACCTGGAAATTGGGAATACCCAGCAGTTCGTCACATGCGATCATTGGGGGCTTAATTGGCGCGGTGGTGGTGAAAGCCGGCTTCAAGGTGTTGCTTGTTAAGGGTATTACCAAGATCCTGATTGGCTTGTTCGCATCGCCGGTGATCGGCTTCGTGGCAGGCATGATCATCGCCAACCTCGTGTATCTTCTTTCGTGGAAAGCAACTCCGAAAATCAACGGCGTTTTCAAGAAATTACAGGTGATCACGTCTTTGGGGCTGGCTCTCAGCCATGGCACCAATGACGCACAGAAAACCATGGGTATCATTACACTCGGCCTGGTGATCACGGGCTTTCAGTCCACCTTCCATGTGCCGAATTGGGTAGTACTTGCGTGCGCGACCGCAATCGCCTTGGGCACCGCGCTTGGCGGCTGGCAACTGATCAAAACCCTTGGCTCAAAATTTTACAAAATTCGCCCGGTCCATGGCTTCTCATCGCAGATCACCTCCGCGATTGTCATCATCACTGCCTCTCTGCTTGGAAGCCCTGTCAGCACAACCCAGGTGGTGAGTTCTTCCATCATGGGTGTTGGGGCTGCCGAACGTATGAGCAAAGTGCGTTGGGGGGTGGCTGGCGAGATCATGGTTGCCTGGGTCATTACCATCCCGGCCACCATGCTTGTTGGCGGGCTGTTCTACTGGCTCTTTCAGAACGCGCTGCCTGCGGTTTTGGCGCTTTTCTGATAGAGAAGCCATCGGTCAGACCTGTTACACCTAACATGAGCAGAATGCTTGCGTTTTAGGACGAATTAGTCTTTTTCGGAGAAGAAAATGGAAAGAATTGAAAAACAATACGATGTAATTTTTGCTGGTAACTACACCAAAGATACCATCATCACTCCATCCGGCTCTCGCCAGGTGGACGGTGGCGGCATGAATTACGCCGCTCATGCCGGCAAGGCGCTCGGGCTGCGCGGCGCGGTCGTGACCTGCCTCGCAAAAGAAGATGAACACGTGGTGCAGATGCTGCGCGCGGATGGGATCGACTGCTACCCTATCTACAGCCCGTCTTCCACACTAATGATCCTGGAATATAAAACGCTGGATGTGGACAAACGCGACCTTTACGTGACCCACACCGCCGGCACCATCCATCCAGAACATCTGGAGGGGCTAACGGCTCGGGCAATCGCGGTCAGCCCAAGCATTCGCGGCGAAGTGGAACCAGCATTTTTTCATGCCATGCGCCTGCGCGAAGGCGTGCTGCTTGCTGCGGACGTCCAGGGCTTTGTGAGAGTGCTGCGCGGGCAGGATTTGGTGTATGAACCCTGGGAGGAAATGGCGGAAGTTCTTTCAGACCTGGATATCTTGAAATCCGACGCGATGGAAGCCAAGTACCTGACCGGTGAGACCGACATCGAGAAAGCGGCTGCCTTTTATGCCCAGCAAGGCGCCAAAGAAATCTTGCTCACCCACGCCAGCGGAGTTCTGGTTTACGCGGATGGTCAAAACCATCACTACGAATTCCACTCCAAAAGTATGGATGGTCGCAGCGGCAGAGGAGATACCTGCCTGGGCTCCTATGTCAGCGCGCGTCTCTCGCTTCCGGCTCGTGAGGCTGGAAAATATGCCGCCGCTGTCACCAGCATGAAAGTGGAAAAATTGGGCGTTTTCGATCGAACCATCGCTGAAGTGGAAGAGTTTATTGCAAAATACTACGCTTAGTTTGAACTTCGAAGACCAAAAAGCAAGGATAGCCCTTCTAACAAAAACCGCTGTGGAGGGCTACCCTGCTCTTTGGGAGCAAATGGTCGCGCAGTGGAAGACAGCCAAAAGCGATGCCGCCTGGCTCACGTACAGCGCGAATTACCTCCTCCACACTGCTGGTGTCCGTTGGGCTTTGGATCCGCTTTCCCTGTTTTCGCGTCTCTCACTCCCTAACCCGATGAATTTCGCCCAAGATCTGGCTCCATTGGACGCCGTGGTTTTGACCCACAGGCATGCTGACCACCTGGATCTCGGGCTCCTTTCCGAGATTGTTGATCTGCCTATCTCATGGATCGTGCCGGAATTTTTGCTGGAGGAGTTATTTCAAATCTTTAATGGCAGGGCAGCAAAGATCATCCTTCCCCACCCGGGTGTGCCGATTCAGATCAAGGATCTGGTCCTGACACCCTTCGATGGGCTGCACTTCAGAGATGGCAACGGGGTGCCTGAGATGGGCTACCTGGCGGAGTTTTCCGGAAAAAGTTGGGCTTTCCCGGGCGACACCCGCCTATTCCCAGCCCAAAGCTTGACCAGACTTGGCAGTCTGGATGGCATCTTTGCGCACCTGTGGCTTGGCAAGAAGTGTGCTCTGCAAGAAACCCCTCCCCTGCTTGAAGAATTTTGCCGCTTTTTCACTGAGCCTGCCCCGCGGCGGATCGTGGTCACCCACATGCACGAATTAGCACGCAAGCCCGACGATTTTTGGGATATCAGCCACTTCTCTCAAGTTTCAGCAAAGTTAGGTGAACAAAACCCTGAGATACTGGTCAGACCCGCCTGGACGGGAACGTTTGTTCCTCTATAACATCTTCAGATTGGCTTCCAAAACAGGCATTTCCGGAACTCAGCATCAGCAGCCAAGCTGCGGACTTACCCCGTTCTATCAAGAAGATTAATGATTGTATTTATCCGGTGAATGTTTTTTCCCATTGAATGAGTGATTTTGGAGTGGTTTCAGAGAGGTTTCTTATGACTAAACGTTTGAAATGGGCGCTGATCGGTGGCGCGGTGCTGGGGATTATCTGTGTGGTCGGGGCATACCTTCGCTCCGGCGGAACGGCCTCTCAGACTTTCATATTCGCTCTCTGGTTCAACCGGGTCATCATCGGCTTGGTCGTCGGTGCTCCCTGGGATACAACCAGCAGAAGCAAAAATATGCTTCGTGGAGCGCTTCTGGGGTTTTTGGTTTCGTTTGCTTTCTACAGCTCCACAAATTTTCAGGATCCAATCAGTTTTGTCGCGGGCGTCGTTTACGGAGTGATTCTGGAAGCCTGGTTGAGTCGACCTGTAAAACAGATGTAAAAACAGCGCTCCCCCTCGCTGGAGGAGCAAATACCGGCAGAAAATCACCCTTTATCAAGATTAGATCAAACAAATCCAATCTGTACCTGGGAGCAAAATCATGAAAGATGTAATAAGTTGGCTGCTCGAGGGGGATGTCTCAGTTCAGTACTTGACGCACAAGCATTTATTGAACTCTGATCGAACAATCCTCGAACAACTGCAAAACAGAATTGAAGCAGAAGGGTATGGAGCAGAGTTTTTGTTCCATCAAAACCCCAATGGTCACTGGGGGATTTATTACTACCAGACCAAGTGGATAAGCACCCATTACACACTTCTGGATCTCAAAAACCTGGGCATCTCACAGGCGCTCATGCCCTGCCGGGAAATGGTTTTGAGGATGATGGACGAATGTATGCTTCCTGATGGAGGGGTGAATTTGGCTAAATCTAAACTTCCCAGTGACATATGCGTGGATGGGATGGTGTTAAACTATGCCTCCTATTTCTGCCCGGAAGAACCGCGCCTCAGCAAACTGGTTGAGTATCTTCTCTCCGTCCAAAAAGGGGATGGTGGTTTCTCGTGGGATGTTCATTCAGAAAAGGGAGACCCACATACCACCATTTGCATCCTGGAAGGTCTCGGGCAATTCCGTGCTTCGGTTCCCGGTCACATCCCTTCAGAGCTCGAAAGTGCAGAAGACAAGGCGATCGCTTTTCTTCTGTTTAACCGGTTGTTTGTCGATGACCCGGATAAAAGGTTTCGTAAGCTGTCATACCCCTATCGTTATCGTTATGACTTATTAAGAGTGTTGGAATACTTTGCCAGTCAGCAAATTCCATACGACCCACGCATGCAACCAGCCTTGGAGTGGCTTCAAGCAAAACAGAAAAAAGATGGTCTCTGGTATCTTGAAAACCAACACAAAGGCAACGTACACTTCCAGATGGAAGAGGTTGGGAAACCGAGCAGGTTCGTCACTCTGAAAGCGCTTAGCATCCTCAAGCATTTTGATTGTCTCGGACTTTCGTCTTCTGATCTCTTCTAACAACTTCTCTTTTTTAATCCATCTCGTCAATTTTTTACCATCGATTGATAGTAAACTACAAAATTCCAAAAAGGAGAACATATGGCTCTACTTGAAGAAGCAATAATTTTTGCCACCCATGCCCACAGCGGTCAGTTTCGCAAAGGAACGAACACACCCATTTCATTGGTGAGAATCAAAAATTTATTACAATCTGAAGGTCAAGTAAATAATTCCAGTGTAAAATAGAGTATGTTCCAATTTGTTGTAAAGTCCCCAAGAGTTAAAAAAAAGACCATCTATTCAAGCCCCCAAAAGGAAACTAAAATGAAAAATAATCTTTATCATAAATCTTGTTTACTAAAACCAATCGGTCGTGCATTGGCAATTTTTCTAGTGTTCTCTATGCTTTTGGGGCTCAGCGCATGCGCAGAACCAAAAGTTACGGAGTCAGAACCACTTATACCGGAACAAGAGCAAGAGGTTCAACCCTTGCAAACAGAACCCGAGGCTGACCAGACAGAACCGGTCATTGTAGAACGGGATTTGGGTCCGCAGCCACTACAAACAGCAAATCAAGCCACCGCATTAGCGTTAAGATATTACATTTTTGCCCGACTAAAAACTGAAGAACTCATCCAAGCAGATTTTGAATCCATGCCCGAAGGGGCATTCCAGAGCCAAATGGATGAGCTCGTCTCAATTTGGCAAACTGCAGAAATTCTCACTTCAGAGGCGGAGATTATCACTGACCAAGCATTGTTGTTATTGGAAACAGCCTCGGTCGGTCAGTCAGTGGTTTTCAATCAATCCGGCAATTCAGGCATTTCTCTTGCTAGTTATACTGGTCAGGTGATTGACCGGCAAACCTGGGCTGAAAACTTATCAAAGCAATATGACGCGCTACGGGGCGGGCAACGATACAAGCAACTCGCCGAACAGCTTGGCACTGATACAAAAACAGCCGTTGAACAAATGGCACTGGCGCAGAAAATCATCCGCAATGCTGCCGACCAGGAGGAAACCCAGGCTGAGGTAGCCGAGTATACCCGCAGTATTAACGTCGTGGAAGGTTACAAGACAGCCAGCAAGGTAGGACTATTTGTCGGAGCTACCGTTGCGACTGGCGGGGGAACCCTAACCGCTCTAGCTGGTAGCAGTATGTCTTTGCCGGTTGCGGGAGCCGTAATCGTAGGCGGAGTGGATTGTATTGTTGACGTGGGGCAGACCACCAGCTCCATCATTCTGGGTGAAGATCATCAGGTAACAGTCGATTTTAAGGCAGCTGGCGATGTGATCCAACCAGTCTCAATGGTTGTCAGCCTGGTCACATTGGATCCAACCTCTACAGTTGAGCAGATCGCCTTCTTGGGCGAAGCTATGATGGAGTGGAGTAATCCAGGCAAAATTACCGGCATAGCGGTGGAAATTACCAAAAATATAACCTCACGCGTTTTGGCACGGATGATTGAACTTATGGGTCAAAATATCCCTGATGTCAAGAAAACACTGGAAGGGTTGAAATTATCTCTTCCAAAAGAAGAAGGCACTACTCTGTCAAAATTAATTTTAGCCAACACAGTTGGGTCTGAAGAATCTATAGCGAAAATGCAGGAACTTAGAGCTCAAATGGCACAAATGGCTGGACAAGAGGAAAACCTGGAACCGCAGGATGGCACCAATCCTCCTGAGCAAGAACAAGATTCCCTCACCGGAGGTCAACAGGAGCCTACCTCAGATCCCAATACCGGTAGTAGTCTTGCTGGCACTTATAGCGCAAGCGCAGTGTTGCAGTATACCGCAGAAGGCGTAGAAGCTGACGGCAGCTTGCCGGTGACGCTACAACTCAACCAAAACGGAACCGGCACAGCTACTGTCTACGGTTTTAGCGGCGATGCAGTTTACTCAGGTAATAAGGTCAGTTTTTCTGTTGCGATGCCGGGCATTACTTGTGCCTTTGAGGGATTAGCCAGCAGAAATGGCAGCAGCGTAAGTATAGATGGGACCATGCAGTGTTCAATGATGGGAGTCGTTGCTGCGACCTATGGTTGGAGCGCGCAAAACTAAACCTTTATGCTATATGAAATAATTTAGTAAAGAGCGATAATCCGGTAAACCAGATTATCGCTCTCAGTATTTCTCCAATTGGACAACCCGATCATTGGCATTTTTTTCAATATCCACTCTGGTCTTGAGAGCAGAAATTTACTTTCAGGCAGCTTAAAAGCAAGGATTGATTATTCTTCAGATCAAATCCGATTTTTGCCCTGATCTAAAAAAGACACTATAAGGCGATTTATCGTGCCATCCCGCCAGAAAATATGCTGACTCTCGTCTGTATCCAACCATAGACCGGTCAGTTTCCGAGAGGTTCCATTAGCATCGAAAATCTCGATTTCATCACGATCGCCAAATTGAACAGTAACAGGGGTCTGGCAGACAAAATAAGTCAGTGTTCCAACCTGCAGGGTCAGAGTTTGCTCTTCGCCGAACACATCCAAATAGGTAAATTCCCGCGGAGACGAGAGAAGTTCTGATGGATCGAGCAGATACGAGTCAAAGACCAATCGCCCATCCTCAAACCGAAAACCAACTTCCAATTGGCGGGTCAGGATTTCCTCTTTTACCATGCCGGTCATCCCTGGCTGGCGCGCGCCGCGCCCTTTGGGTGTGTGTGAATAAGGATCTGTAGGGAAAGCGCCATACTCAGCAGGGGTTTTCTGATATCCCAATCCCGCACGAACATCTTTATAGAAGTCGCACAGTCTCTCGGCAACAGGTTCACTTCTAAAGCGCACAGCGGTTTCCTGTACTGCTAAGAGGAGCTTCGAAATCATGTGCCAATAGATGCTCCCCAACCCCTCATAAGCAAAGAATGTACCAGAGCGTCCAGTAAACTCGGCATGCCGGAAGATGTTTTCAAACAATTGCTGAACAGCTTTACTCTCTTGTTCCACCAACGCTGCATATTCAGGTTGACCTTTTAGAGCAGACAATACTTTTCGAACATCCTTCACATTACGTAGGCTGCCAGCAAAGTGAAACATACCGTAAATATCCTGTGTAAAGAGCCTTCCATCCTTGTTCTTTACTAATTTAAAGGGTAATTCCAAATGGTTGAGTTGTTCAGGTAGTAACGAATTTTTATCGAAGAAAGAGGGCAAAATTCGATCTGGATAGAGGATATACGTATGTTGGTCGGCCCGGTAGAGAGAACTGTGGCGCAAACTTTCTAAAACCGAAAGAGATTCTTCGCCGCTCAAAAGACCCGACGAAAGGATCGAAACTTGCCCTTCAAGCATTTCATACAACCGGTCCACACAAGCCCGACCTGATTCAAGGCGTAATAAGTTATAAGAATGGTAGAGCGCGTCTGAACGTCGGTTGGCACGTAAACTATGCTCCAGAAATTCTTGTGTTGTATCCAGAAATGCTCTTAATTCATCCGCCGACACCGGGCTCATCGTTCCGTCAAACCCATGGTCCTAAATCGACCAACGATAACTGCTGCCAGCCTTGCCGAGTTCATCCATCATCAATCGGCGAGATTCTGGTGTGAATTCACTGCTCAAACTTGGATGGAAGTTCTGAAGGACTGAAGCGATGGCAGTCAATAAACCCGCGACTTCGTTATGAAGGGAGAACTCTCTTCTTTCATCTTTGACCAGTTGACGGAAAAACGCTACGAAACGCCGCAGGTAACCCAGGGTGACTACCGACAGACCATACCCCACCAAGGCATTATTTGCATCGTTCCATTCCGGACGCTGGGTATTCATCCAAATTCCACCTTCAGGAACAAAGTTAACCAACTTTGCCAAAAGAAGCGTGAGCAGCTTTTCTGCGAGTGAAGCATGAATCACCTGATTATCCGCCGCAACCAACAGGCGCCCGTCATTACCAAAGTGACGCTTTCGTTCCTCGATGCGTTCTTGAAGCACGTGATCAAATAGTATCGTGTTGTGTGGATCTTTCAGTAATTCCTCGTAGGGTTTAATGCGATAAGGCACATTCGCGTAACTCAATACTGGTGTGTTTAGCCTCTGGCACAGCTCTCCGGGGTGAAAAAGCGTGACAGCGTGTTGAGTGACCGGATAGTCGGCAATTCATAATAAACGAGCCCAGGAAATTGCTCTTCCAGCTTCTCAGCCAGTGGGACCCAGGTGTTGACCTCCATTTGCTGCC
>JBCFBG010000085.1:0-4310 GCA_038562515.1 Anaerolineaceae bacterium | reverse complement strand
GGACGCGTTCCAAAGCCATCACTGCCACTGCTCCGGCATCTTCAGCGATTTTTGCCTGGTCGGCATTAACCACATCCATGATCACGCCGCCTTTAAGCATTTCAGCGAGTCCTTTTTTCACCGCGAATCCCGATACTTCTTGTTCCATGCAACCTCCAAGCAATTTGTTTTTTGTATTGCGATTGTACCACCAACCGCAGCTCATTTGGCTTAAGCGGCTGCCTGTTTAAGGGCGGCTACCAATTCGCGATTGAACGCCGGGATATCCGCCACAACTCTACCCCAAACCTGGTTACCGTCACGGAAAGCAGGTTCATCCACCCAGGTGGCACCGGCATTGAGTAAGTCGTCTTTAATTCCCAACGATCCCACAGTCTTCTTGCCTGCAACGATCTTCGCTGAAATCGCCAGCAACCCACCATGGCAAATGATGCCGATGATCTTGCCCTGCTCGTTAACTTTGGCAACCAAATCAGTGGCTTCTTTATATCGTCGTACTTTATCTGGAGCCCAACCACCCGGCAATACCAGCCCGAATAAATCATCCGCGACCAGGTCTTCAATCTTGGTGTCTGGTTTAATTTCTAGTCCGTTTTTCCCCTTGACTGATTTCAAATCCATCGCAGCCGTCAGAACAATCACGCCTTCTTCTTGCAAGCGCGTCGCCACAGCATAATATTCCAAATCCTCAACGCCTTCCGCTACCAGGAAAGCCACTTTTTTACCTTCGAGTGTCATTTTGTCTCCTTTTCAAATTGATAACAACAATTTTTGAGTGATTTCATCATATCATATTGAAGGCTATTTTTTCACCTTTCAGTAATGGGTACGAATGAAAATTTGCCAAAAAATTAAGAAAAAAAGCACGGATTAGGCTTATCCCATCCGTACTTTACTTTTTCAAAGCAGCCATTTTATTTCTTGGTGGAACTACAAATCAACAAACCGGCTTTCGTCCAGGTTGTCTTTTTCAGGTTTTTCCGGGATTACTTGCGCCTCTTCCGGACGGGTTTGCTCATTTGCCCACTCAATTTCCAACGGGCTGGCTCGTCGGGTTATCTGCCACTTACCGCAATGAGGACAACGTTCAAACTTCCCGACCACCAAATTCATCCCAAAAAAGGAGCGCGAAAAGGTTTTGCCACATCGATTACAAACTGCCAGCCCGTGCATCCCCCCCGTCACAACTGCCCCACCTTTCTGTCGGGTAGAGATGAACCAGCTGATGCCACCCGCCGCCAGGCTTATGCCAGCCACTAAGACAAGAATTCTGGTAATGCTTTTCCCGGAGTCAGCCGCACTCAAAAAGTTGTACACAATCGGTCCAGCGGGCGTCACATTTCCATCTGTCGTAATGACATCTGCTTTCATTTTATGTACGCCTGGTTGGTAATTATCGGTGGTAAATGCGATCTTAAATGGCTCTTGCGTCACTTCCGCCATAACTTCATCGTCCATATAAAAAACCACTCGCGTGACTGAGCCCATCTCTCCGTCCAGGTACAAGCTCATGTTTCCCTGGATATCAGACCCGGACCCATAACCAAAGTTTCGGGTCAGCTTTAGAACCCATGGCGATTCGGTCTGCGCCTTTGCTTCAGAAAAACAAAAAACAACCGCTAAAACGAGCAAAATTCCAATCAAAAAGCGTGTCTTCTTCATATAATTACTTCCATTTTGTAAGAATATTTTCGCGGTCAAAAATCACCGTTCCCAAATGCAGCATCCCATAAGCGGCTATGGCACTAACCACGATCGCGACCAGCATAAACCAGACATTGATCGTCAGTTTCCCTGCCAGGACTGCAAACATCACCAGCAAAAGCGGCAAGATTACCATCCCGGAAAGTTGTTCGGCAACACGTGGGTCACTCACTCGTGAAGAAACGTAAATGGCAAAGATGGTTGCAATGACAGAAAGGATCGGCCCCAAAACCAATATCCCCAATAGCCAGGCTGGGTTGAGGATATAAGCCAAAACTGCCTTACCCAATCCAATGATAAGACCGCCCAAAACAAACACTCCGAAGGCTGCATAACTGATCAAAACGCCAGGAATCACCGCTGCCAGACCTTTTCCCGCCAGCAATTCGATGGTCGAAATGGGTGTTGCCAGGAGAGGCTCAAGGCTGCGAGTGGTTTTCTCTCCCACAATGCTGTAAGCGGCAATGATGGTCGGGATCATGAGCGGCATCATCATAAACATCAGCATAAACTGGTTGAGAAGGTAAATTTGCATGCAGTCAGTCGCGCTTAACCCTGTGCAAGTAGCAACAAACCCTGCCGGCAAGCCGCTACTTTCGGCACCGATTTCTGCCGAGAGAGCGCTGCCACCAGTCGTGGCAAGCATAACCAGTGGAAGGGCGGTAAATAACATCGGCAGGAGTGTCATGGTGCTAAGCACCCAACGGTTTTTGAATACTTCGGACCATTCTTTGTTGATTATTGTCTTGATATGTTTCATTTCTGCCCCCTTTCACTGCTGTTTAGCATTTCGAGATAGATTTGCTCGAGGCTATGTCGGATCTCACCAACAAATTGCACTTGCGCGCCAGCCATCACTAACACCCTGATAATTTCCGGGTTGCTTTCTTCAGGGTCCTTAAGAGAAACCACCAATTTATTTTCCGCAACCTCAATATTTCCTGTTCCAGAAATGTTGGAAACCAGGTCAACCCAGGCTGGCTGAAGTTCACGCAGATGGAAGACCACTCTGCGGCCATACATTTTCTCACGTAGGTTGGTGGGGCTGTCCACCGTAAGCAGTCGCTGCTGAAAAATACCCACCCGGTCACATAGCTTCTCAGCTTCATCCAGGTTATGTGTGGTCATGAAGATGGTGCGTCCTTCCGCCTTAAGTTCTTCAATAAAATCTCGCACGGTTTTGGAAGCTTCTGGGTCCAACCCGGTGGTTGGCTCATCCAGGAAGAGGATTTGCGGTTCATGGATCAGAGCACGGGCAACGGCCAGTTTTTGACGCATACCTTTCGAAAAACTACCAACTGCATCATTCCGGCGCTCCCATAACCCCAGCATGCTCAGGTACTTGTCAACCGATTTTTCAACATCCGGCACATCATAAAGATTGGCGAAGATATTGAGGTTCTTCTCAGCCGTCAGCCTTTCGTACATACCGGGTGACTCGGTCAAAATACCCACGTTGCGGCGGATCTCGGTATCATTTTTGCCCAATTCAAAGCCGGCGATCTGTGCGCTTCCTGTGGTGGGTCGGATCAGCCCGGTCAGCATGCGTACCGTGGTGGTTTTGCCTGCGCCGTTCGGTCCTAAAAAGCCAAAGACCTCGCCCTTATTCACTTCGAGGGTCAGCGCGTCTACGGCTTTCAGGACTACTTCGTGTTTATTGCCAATTTGGAAAGTCTTGCTCAATGCTTGTGTTTTAATCATAGCTACTCCAGTTAAGCAAACTTTATTATACGCCTCTCCATTGGTAGAGCGCCGGATTCCGCTCTATATAATATAGGGTGTTGGGTGAAGTAGGGAATGGGCCTTGCCACGGTAGCGAAAGCGGATAGGGTGCGCCGTTCCGCTTGGTTGTGTTTGCGGAAGGGGTCAAGCCCCTTCCCTACGACCAATCTGTCATCGCGAGGAGCGCAGCGACGTGGCGATCTTAGGTTGAACCCTGGAGAGTAGATCCCCAAGGCAGGCTGCGCAACCTGACCTATAACGAGTAACCTAATTTTCCGGCACAGTTTTTAGTAGGGCGAGATTGAGGGCGCGATGAACAAAATGATAGACAAGTGAAAAGTGCCCTCAATCCGCCGCTGCATCTGATCTGGATGGTATTGCAAATGAGAACAAGTCTGATGCCGGATCAATTCAGGATTGTCGCACTCTGAACTATGGGCACACATGCAAAAGAGGTTTGCTATAACAAATCGTGTGATGGCGGATTGGAAGCACACCTGAATCTCTTCGTTATGAGTCTTGTTGTGCTTCCAATCTCGCCCTACGCATACCGATTCCGGTTTTGCAACAGATGGTGAAAAACAAATGCCCTAAAAAAACAGCGCCCCATAATCCCGGGGCGCTGTTGTCTAAAAAAATTTATTGACTATCTAAGGATCAGCGGCAGGAAGATTTGTCTTGCTGTTACCGTAATGGTCACAAGAGCGATGTCGCTGAACTCGCCTTGCAGCATCTGGGTTGAGTTAAGTTGATATTCGAATGTGTCCACTCCGAAGAAACCAGCATTGGGCACATAGGTGAACGAACCATCAGTATTGAGCGTGAGCGTGCCGCCAGCAGGTTGAGTCAAAATCTGCAGCGAAACGGTCTCGTTCGGGTCAAGC
>JBCFBG010000006.1:31475-50702 GCA_038562515.1 Anaerolineaceae bacterium | reverse complement strand
TTTCTTTTGCGGTTTCGGGCAGGACGATGCCGCCAGCAGTCATTTCTTCCTGTTCCATGGGTTCGATAACCACACGGCTACCTAAAGGTTTCATAGAAATTGTCATTTTTCCTCCGATTAAATTATTGCGTTAATTTAGCACTCTCAACTTCCGAGTGCCAACTATATGATACGCTCTCATCGAGTGAAAGTCAAGGATGTGTAAAATTTTCTAACAAAATTTTTACAAAGTTCACAGCTCATAGCTCATAGCTTGTAGGGCGGACTCCGCCGGAACCTTCCGTTTTTCTCCAATCGATTTGCATCAATTGCAATAATTGCACTGTTTTTTGATAGTGCAAAAGAGCACTTTGACTGCAACCAGACCGAGTGAGCTCAACTCACATCGGTCTGTAAGGAACACGTTGGTGTTCATAATACTTTTTCATTGTTAATGTACCGGCTTGCAATTGAAATCAGGTGGGTATATAATAGCACATATGTTCTATATTCGCAAGACATTAATCACTTCTTCCCGCTCCCTGTTTCCTCCTCCCAGCTCCCTGATCAACGAAAGGATACGTCTTGAACAATAACAATTTCAAAAATGTCATCAGCGCGGCAGAGCTGGTGAAGTTGCAATGGCGACCGCACGGCTGGCTGCTCTGGCAGATGGTCCCTCAAGGTGGCATTACGCTTTTTGCTGGCGAGACGGCTTCGGGCAAGACCTTTTTGGGGCTGGACCTGGCGCTCAGCATGGCAGCGGGACGAGGCAAAGCATGGGATATGGAGATAGCTGATAGCTCATTGCTCATATCTAATAGGGAACAGGAAACCCTATCCACTTTGCTTCCAGGGCAGGCAGGGAACAGTGAAGCTACAGATTTTCCTATAAGCCATCAGCTATCAACTTTGAGCTGTGAAGCTCGCGTGCGCTATTTTTGCGGCGATGCCGACCCCAACCTGATCGCTGAACGGGTGCTCAGGCTCTGCCGCGGCTACCCCAACGGGAAAAAGGGCATGGGCATCGACGTGCCCGATGCGCTGGACCTCGATTTCACCGCCCACCAATTCGGCGACCCCCAAAGTTTCGCCTGGCTGGCTAAAGAAGTTGCACGCCAGGGCTACCAATTGCTGATCTTCGACGGTCTGGCGCAATACCTGCCCGGCATGGCGGATGGCTCGGCTCCCACCGTGGGCGCCTTCTTACGCGGCGTGCGCCAGCTTGCCAGCCAAACCGGCGTCAGCGTGGTCCTGATCCACCAATTCAACAAACGCCAGGCAGCCCGCCACAACAAATGGGGGCTGCCCACCTCGCTGGGCGAAGAGCGCGTGCGCGGCAGCAGCGAGCTTTTGGCAGGCGTCGACAGCGCCTTGCTCCTCAGCCGACCCGAAGCCTTCATGCTGGAGGGCAGAGGGCGCGCCTTTCTCGAGGTCGTCAAAAACCGTTTAGGGCAGGCAGGCGCACGCCTCAATTTCAGCATCGTCGATGGTGAGCCCACTAACGCCGATGGCGTCGCCCATAACACTTTGTGTCAGGGTGCAAGCGAGGTACTTCGCAGCAGCCTGCATCTGCTCTTCGATCACCTCGCGCCGCAAGCCCAGCCCAAACCCCGCCGCCTGGTGGATGCCGCCCTGGACGGGATGATGCACATCCTGATGGAGCAGGACCAACGCAAATTCACCCGCGCCGAGCTCACCAAACTGCTCCAGGAACGCATAAATTTACCTGGGTCGAGGACGCTGGCGGAAGCATTCGGGATGCTGGGGAAGGAAGAAAGAGTGCGCGTGGAAAGGAAAGAAAACGGCAGGAGGAGCTACGCCTGGGCACAGCCCGGCACCGGCGTGATCGAAAACTTGACTTACGGCTTACCGCCCATCATGGCGTTCGATATAACAAGTTCCTACCTGATCAACAGAGCGCGCGTCAACATCGCGGATATGCAGTTGGAAAAGATGCAAAACCAATCCAAACCCACTGAACTAATCGAGCGCCTGGCGGATTTTGTGAAGAAGGTTGAGGTAAAGGAGGAGAAATGAGCCGTCACTCACCGAAGTGGCGTCCCTTCACTATACAGAAAATCGAAAAGGCAGATCGCCACGCCACGCTCGCGATGACAAGAGTCCGTCTTTGCGAGAAGCGAAGCGACGTGGCAATCTGCTTTTCATTGCATTGATTGGAGACCTTCGGTCAAATCCCGTGCGCGGTCGGGAGACCGGCACGAACGAGCCTGCCAGCTCTTACCTGGTCAGCAAAGCCCGGATGAGCCTGGCGGAAAAGCAGATGGAGAAGATGAAAAACAAGGGCAAAACTTCGGAACTGTTAGGGCAATTGACTGATCTACTGAGAAGGGGTGATAAGGCCAGCGATGATCAGTAGCAAATTTAGCTACAAGTCGGGCTGCGGAGTAAAACACTACTTTATTCGAGGGTGTTGGATCAACAGAAAAGGGAGACCAATCATGTAAATGACTTTAAACAGCGTAAGATCGTGACAGAACTATGAGTAATTAACACACAAGGCATTGTTCTGAAACGATTAGCCACTAGAATGGATTAAGCAAAATCTATCCAGTTTACCTATATTTCTCCTCATTTTTTAACATTTCCATCAATCGTTCATCTGAACAAAATATTGTTGACCAAACATATATCAGCTGATTAATTTTTGCTAGTAAAAAGATTTCACTATAGATTTTTTTTGTGTTCTTGTCATCCAATTCCTTTTGGGCAGTTTCCAGGAGTTCAAGATTTTTTGAGATCGTTTTTGCAAACTGATCACGAAGCATCACAGGACTCCATTCATATTTTAAACAGTCCTTTAACAGTGTATTACTTTCATTAAATCCAAAACTTCTCCCCTCCACGCTCCCTCTTTGCCTGGCATTCTCCCTCGGCGTAAAGATCGCACGTTGGGGTCTATAAACACCTATCGTTGCAAAACTTGCAAGTGTATGGAATTTTTTGTTTTCTTTTATTGTGGATTCAATATCACGATAAATTTTAGGTTCTTCCTTATATAGTTCTTCTTGAAAGTTAAAATCGGCCACCTGACAGCGTAGAGCATCCCATTTGTTCATTTTACCCTCCAAATTTGTAATGAAATAAGTCGTTAAATTTTTGTGACAAGAAAATTATACTGGTTTAGTCTATCGAGATGTAAAAAATATGATACCCAAGCACACACATAGGGTTTCTCTATCCAATACCAGCGGTTGAAATGAAACAGTATACATATGCATAACAACACTAACTTAGCGGATTTGGTGCACCTGGCTGATATCACAGAGAAAGGGTGATGATGGTTAATTATTAGCCATCACTACGGATTTAGTTGATTGTACCAATGACTCTAAAAGAAACCTTTTGGATGGTCTCTTTTATAGTAATGAATTCCGAGTGGGATAAAAATTAACGCGGTAATTAACCCACCTGCAACGCAAATTGGCTCAATTGGGCCTTCGTCAAAAAATCGAATTACAATAGAGGTTAGGGCCAAAAGTCCGATGATGATAAAAAAGTCTGCTCTGGGAACTCTCATTGTTTCCTCACTCTTGCTTTGTTAATTATCTGTTCTAAGTCATTCGTAGGTCGGAATGAGGGTTCATTTCCCTCACTCCGACGCTTACAAGATTCTTTTAATGTCTGTAAAAAGATCTTGCGGAGTGGTGATGTTTTCACCACTCCGACCTATTGATATAATCATCTTTTTCTTAGGCTTGTGATTTTTCGAATGCAAGTTGCATAAACTTTTCAATGACTGCCTGGTTCTTTTCAAGTTCACCAGGTCTAAGCCGCAATGAATAAGCAGACCATTTGGGCATATATTCAAAGTCCAAACCAGCACTTTCAAACTCACCGGACAGTTCTTTGTTTTCTTCCATTCTTGACTCAATTTTCACAAATTGCTTTTTTGGTTTGAAGAATACAAAATTATTCACTAACCCGCCTTTTTCTAGACCAATGTAGTATTTGTTATATTTTAGTTTGTAACCCAGTGCGAAGGTTTGAACAATCTTAAATAATTCATCTACAAATTCAACGGTTTGCTTAGTACCTCTTTTGAGCCAGTAATCTCTGGTTGCAGGAATATTGACAACTTCATCTTCTTCAACCATTCCATATTTCACTTCATCCACAACTTTTGTAAAAAACAATCCGATGCCATCTTGGTTTTTAATTGCACTCATTTGAATGGCGATCAAAGGTACCGCTCCATTAAAAAGTGAGATGATATTTAAAAACCGACTTGTTATATCCTCTGCCACAATGACAGCACAATGCTCATACTGGGGGTAGCGTTTCTTTTCCAAGTCCCAGTACTCAATTGTTCGAATAATGTGATTCTCATCGGTCGCGCCAAGTTGAATTTCCACTTCATATCGTTTACTGGTTTCTTCATCCTGCAACAATAAGTCGAGCCGACCCGCATTAGGCTGTCTTCTCTCTTTATCTCTTGGGATTAAATCACCCAAACCTAGAATCGTTGGATCGTCATAGATCACATTCTGGACCCATGCTTCGTTGATCTCAGGATTATTCTTTATAGAAATTGTTTCGAGTTTTACATGTTTCATTTATTACTCCAATAATTGAACATAAGAAATCAGGGATTGTACATTTTTAAATCAATAAACTCTACCCAAGCTGCTATTCGAGCTCAAATCGAAAAATTTCGTCTCATAAACCTGACTTAACCCAATTCCAGGTCTAGCCAGCATCTGGAAATTAACCTTTACCGGTCCGTCAAAAAAATCCAGAGTCTAAATTAATCGGCATAAGTCTGACCACATTATACAACAATGACCAGTTGGCCTAAGTCCTTTCATGGTCAGGAAACCATGAAAGAACAAGTTATTGTAGCTGTTGGCTCAGATGTTGACTGTGTGGAGCACAAGCACTAAACATTAGCTTGATTATTAATACTAGTTTGATCTTTTTGATGACACCTCCGCTACAGCACAGACAAAAACCCTGCAATAAAACCCGAAATAAAATCGAAAATCAAACCTATCAAGGCAAGGATTCCGAGAAAGGTTACCCATCCTTTGATAGCACCTAAATTCTTATCGATATTGTCGACTCGTCTAATCGTTTCGTAAAGAACCTGATTTCGATAACCCAAATTTGTATCACAACGCACACAAGTTATGGATGTGTCATCATTCTGATAACCGCACATCGGACAATTTTTCATAATTCCTCCTTATTGACTGACCTGCTGTTATTCTACCCCCACTCACAAGTAAATTCCCTTACCACTGAGAAGAGTACGATCCTTTTTTTTATGGCGGAGTGGTGAACCCAAGTAGCTGCACTGTGAGGACGGAAAAGTGCTTTACCGGCCTACTTTACACACGAAAACCCAGAAGTCTCCTATAATTCAATTTAGATTATCATGCCTCGTTACTTCTTTGGAACTGATTGCTCGTCTTTCTTAACCCTGTCTACCGAAGAGATTATCGGGCATCTGGCGATGTCCTCACCTTTTCCAGATGAGCCAACCCAGAAATTCGCTTGGGAGCGAGAAATTGCGATCTTGAAAAGCATCTTGCCTGGCTACCATGGCAAGGTTTATTTTGAATTTGACATCCCTCGCATGGGTAAACGCATTGATGTGGTCTTAATTATCAGCTCGGTTATCTTTGTTCTCGAATTCAAAGTTGGTGAATCTGAATTCAACAGTTCAGCAATCGATCAGGTTTGGGATTATGCACTTGACTTGAAGAATTTCCATGAATCCAGCCATGAAGCAACCATCGCTCCTATCCTGATAGCCACCCAAGCACCTGCCCAGGGCACACTTGTTCAAACCAGCCTTCATGACGATAACGTTCTTTACCCCATCCCAACAAATGCCTCGGAGCTTAAATCAGTCATTGAGAGCGTCTTGCGTTTCTGTGATGGTGATGACATTGACCAAGAACGATGGGAAGCGGGGGCATACCAACCAACACCTACGATCGTTGAAGCTGCTCAAGCACTTTACGCAGGTCACTCAGTGGAAGAAATTTCACGACGTGACGCTGATGCGAAAAACTTAACTGAGACATCTTCTCAAATCGAAAAGATCATTTTCTACTCTCGACAAAACAATCAAAAATCGATTTGCTTTGTCACAGGTGTGCCAGGAGCCGGTAAGACGCTCGTCGGTCTTGATATTGCCACTGAAAACATCGATAAAGATAACGACCTCTACAGTGTCTTTCTGTCTGGCAATGGTCCATTGGTGGACGTCTTGCGTGAGGCTTTGGCTCGTAACCGTGTCAAGACTGAAGCAGAGAAAGGCCATCGAATAAAGCTTGGTGAAGCCCGCAGGGAAGTAAAACTGTTTATACAAAATGTGCACAACTTCAGAGATGAGTGCCTGGTTGACATCAAAAAACCACCACTTGAACATGTCGCTTTGTTTGACGAAGCTCAACGGGCTTGGGACCTGCAACAGACCGCAAATTTCATGACACGCAAGAAAAACATCCCAAACTTCAGCCAATCAGAACCTGAATTTTTAATTTCCTGCCTCGATCGCCACGTAGATTGGGCGACCATCGTCTGCTTAGTTGGTGGTGGGCAAGAAATAAACACAGGTGAGGCTGGCATTGCAGCTTGGCTCGAAGCGATTACCGTACATTTCCCTGATTGGCATATTTACTTCCCGCCTCAACTTAAAGACAGCGAATATAGTGCCCTGCAAGCCCTTGACCACATTAAGGATCGAGACCGTCTGCATCAATTCGAGGAGTTACATTTATCTGTATCCATGCGCTCTTTCCGAAGTGAAAAAGTCTCCTTATTGATCAAACAAGTGCTTGACATCGATGTTGATGATGCCAGAAACACACTAAAAGCTATTGGCGATGCCTACCCTATCCGCTTGACCAGAGATATCAAAACGGCAAAAAGTTGGTTGAAACAACAAGCCAGGGGAACCGAGCGCTATGGCATGTTAGTTTCTTCGCAAGCCATCCGACTGAAACCCTTGGCGATTGATATTCGTGCTGAAATTGATCCGATTCATTGGTTTTTGGATGGTAAGGAAGATATTCGTTCCTCTTATTATCTCGAAGATGCTGCTACAGAATTTCAGGTGCAGGGATTAGAAGTTGATTGGGCTTGCGTGGTTTGGGATGGCGATTTTCGGATGGGCTCAAGGGACTGGATTTACAAGTCTTTCACAGGTGACAGGTGGAACAACATCAATAAGCCGGAAAGACAGAAGTATCTCAAAAATGCTTATCGGGTGTTACTCACCCGTGCTCGCCAAGGCATGGTCATCGTTGTGCCCAACGGCGACCCCGAGGATCCAACGCGTAAAGCCGAGTATTATGATCCAATATTTGAATATCTGAAGGAAATTGGTTTTGAAGTGATTTAGTTAATTGCGTCAGATTCTTGCGCAACAAAACGTGTAATGGCAATTAAAATTGTTGCTTCTATACTATTTCATTTGGATATAGTAAAATTTGTTTTGAAAGAAACCATTACTAATAGTAGGTTTACAGAGGGAGAGCAAAAATATTGGTTACAAATTTCCGAATTAAGAAACATGAGACGAGCTCTTGACAAATCTCATTGGAATAGTGTATACTCTGTGCATCAGAACCAGCCACGCGAGTTTTTCGTATGAAATTCAGCGTACCCCGGCTGGTCATGTTTTTAATTTACTCCAATGGACCTAAAACCATCCAAAAATACGCATGAATTAATTACCACACTCGAAGAGCGCGGATTGATAATTAATAATCCCATGAAAGCAATGGCTTATCTTGAAGAAAATGGGTATTACCATCTAAATATCTATTTTCATAAACATATGCAAATAGTAAAAGATGAAACAGGAAAGAAAATCAGAGTTGACATCTTTCAAACGGGAACCACTTTTGAGCAAATCATCAATGCCCACGAAAATGACAGATGGCTGCGACATGAATTATCTTGTATCATTGAACCGATTGAGGTCAAACTTAGATCAATACTTGCCCATCATTTAGGAATGAATTACGGCTCTTCGGCTTTTTACGAACCAACCGCATTTGCCCAACATGATAAATGGCTTGATGTTAGGGAGAGGTTTTCAATCGAAATCGATTATCGCGCTGATGATCCAATTGTTCAGCTACATAACGAAAAATACGACGAAAAATTTCACGTTTGGGCAGTAACCGAATTGATTTCATTTAACCTGTTAGTCAAACTTTTTTCTGCGTTACACAATTCGGATAAAAAGGCCATAGCAAGAGAATTTAATAATTCCTCTCCTGAATATCTTGAAGGTTGGTTAATCTCGATTAGTGATTTACGAAATATCTGTGCTCATCACAAGTTTCTTTTTCGAAGAATTTACGATCATTTTCCGAGAATGATAGATCAGTTTAATTGGAAACCTCAAGAAAACAAGAAACTTTTCGCAATTATGCTTGTGATGAAAGAAATCTCTTCTACATCTAGATTTAACACCAGGATCCATTCTCTCATTGATCGAGATCTGGAGAAAGACTTCTTGAATTTCTATGATTATGGCTTCCCAGAGGATTGGGCTGATAGATTGTTACCGTAATCTGGGTTTCCCTCTTCTCAAAAAAGAACATTTGTGCTATATTTAGGGGCAAGGTTTGCCCTGAAATGCCGCACGTTAAAAATCTAGATAGCCGCACTTCGCTCGCGATACCCTATACCCTACTGCGCGGGCACAGGCGGCACGATGTGAAGAAATGCCAGTTTTTACAGTTACAGTGACTTTTTGTGCTATCAAAAAACAGTGTAAATAGTGTAAATAGTGTAAAAAGGGAGTAGGAAACAGGGAACAGGGGCCAGAAAACAGAAGCAAAGACTCGTCACTCCCCTGTTATCGGTTAACTACGGCGTAGGAGTGAGGGTGGGGATGAACATGGGGGTTTCGGTGGGGATGGGCGTGGGGGTGCCGACCTGGGTGGGTTGGGGCGTTTCGGTGGGCAGGGCTTCGTTCGGGTTGATGTTGCAGATGTTTTCACTGGCGGTGACGATGTACATGACATCCGCGTTTTCCGAGAATTGTTCGCGGATCTTGCGAAAAACAAGGGCGGCTTCGGCACAGTTATCATCAATCCCTGGGCGGTGCAGACCAGCCAGCGCGGAGCCGTAGGTGTAATAGTAGAGCACGGTGGTATTGGTGAGAGGGAGGGGCGCGATGACGATATCTTTCTCGCAGGGGTCTTCTTCACGCGCGAGGCAGGATTGCTCGGCGTCGCAGCCCATGACGCCGCAGCGCAGCATCTGGATGGCACCTTCGTAGTTGCGGGCGCGGTAATAGATGACGCCCACCTGACCATAGGTATCGGAGTTGTAGGGGTTGATCTCCAGCGCGCGGTAGGCGTTGCGCGAGGCTATCATGGCTTCACCCATGCGGATGTAGGTGTTGGCGATTGCCATGTAGGGGATGGGGTCGTCGATGCCGAGCTGGTCGTTGAGCCCGGCAGCCTTGGCGAAATATTCGAGGGCGATGTCATATCTGGATTCATCAAACTGACCCAGGTAGCGGTATAGCACGCCGATGCGGTTGTACAAAAAAGTGAGGTTTGGAGCGATATCCGAGGCTTTTTTGTACCAGTCGATCGCCAGGTTGTATTCGCGGAACATTTCGTTGATATAAGCCTGGATGCGGCAGACATCCATCAGGTTTTCGCCGCCATTCTGCCTTGCCTGCGAGATGTAATCGTTGGCTTGCTCGTACTTGAACTGGTCCATCAGGATTTCGGCGTAGTAGGCTTTGGCGAGCTGGTTGTTGTTGTCCAATTGGATGGCGATGAGGGCTTCGGACTCAGCTTGGTTGCGGAATTCTGTTCGTTCGGCATCCGGCAGGTTGGAGTTTGCCAGGCTGCTGAGCACGTTGGCGCGCACACCCAGGACTTCTGAGTTGTTGGGCTCGTCGGCTTTTGCCTGGTCGATGACCTCCAGAGCCTGGTTGAGGCGGTCGAGGCGTTCCTGGTCGGTGGTCATGGTGTACGAAGAATAGATCATGATGGTAGCGAGGTTGGCGCGGATGTGAGCGTTGTTTGGCTCGAGAACGAGCGCTTGCTGGTAGGAGGCGATGGCTTTGTCGAGGCTGCCAGCCTCAAAATGGGTGTCGCCTTCGATGACGAAGGAGTTGACGGTGCGGGTGGGCGTGGGTGTGGGGATGAAGGGCGGCCAGATTTCGCCCTGCGCAAAGGCGCGCACGACCGCCACCAGGGCGACCACGACCAGCAGGATCGCCATGATGAAGTAGGGATTGGAAGAGCCGCGGGGATTGCGGAAAAGGTGTTTGCGTTCGTCGATGTACATGGCTACGGTTGGGGCGTGGCAGTGGGACCGGTGACGATGGTGGGCGTTGGCGCCGGCGTGGCTGTGGGCGGATTGAGCAGGTTTTCTTCGCAAATTTTGAGGACCTCATTGGCGTTGAAGACCGCGTTTTCGTTATCCGCGACAGTGGAAAGCAGCGCGTTGGCGATGGTGACCGCCTGGCTGCAGCTGTTGATTCGTGCCAAAGCCAGCCCATAGCGGCTGTAGGTTTCGATGGTGGTCAGATCGTAAGAGAGCGGGATGCCCTCCACGGCGATGCCCTCGTCGTTCGTGCCGCCCCTGACAGCCAGCTCGAGATAATCGGCAGCCTGGTTGTACTCGCCCTTGCGGAAATAGAGCGTGCCCAGGTTGGCGTATAGCTCAGGGGAGCTGGGGTCGTCGCGCAAGGCGGCGGTGCCATATTGGATGCCCTTTTCCCATTCGCCCAGCATGCCGTATACCTTTGAGATAAAAAGGTTGGGGGTTGGGTCGGTGGGGTTGAGCGAATAAGCTTTGGTGAATTGGAAAACAGCCTGGTCCAGCTGCTCGGTATTCATTTGGTTGCGCCCCAGGGCGATATAGACCCGGGCGATGTAGGGGTTGAGCCCGACGGCGATTTCGAGCTCGCTGACGGCTTCTTCGTAGTTGCTGGTGATCTCGAGCACGTAACCGCGCGCCCAATGAGCTTCGAGCAGGTTCGGCTCGAGGGCGATGGCGGTGCGGGATTCTTCGATGGCTTTGTCCATCGTGTCCAGTTCGTCCATGCCGGCTTCAACGCGCAGCGCGAGGATGTAGGCATAGGCGGCATGCGCCAGCCCGGAGTTCATGTCCAGCTCGATCGCTTTTTGGGCGTCCACTTCGCCAGCCAGGTATTCCTGCTGGAAGCCCTTAGCCCAGCCAAGCAGGGCGAAGGCATCCGAGTTGCTGGCGTCCAGCAGAATCGCGTTTTGGGCGTTTACCTTGGCCTGGTCGAGCTGGTTGGTGTAGATTTGAAGACGCGCGATTTTGAGGTAGTTCTGGATGTTTTGCGGTTCAGCGTTGATAGCACCCTGGTAGGCTTGCACTGCCTGGAGGTACTTGCCTTCAGCCACGAGCGTGTCAGCCTCCTCGACGTAGGAGATGGGGTCACGCGTAGGCGTGGGAGTTGGGACAAACGGCGGGTTCATCACCGGCACTACGACCAGGTTGAAATAGAGTAAAAACCCGATCCCGGCAACAAGAAAAAATAGCAGCCAGCCGTTGGGCTTGTGCCGTTTCTTGTTGAGAGAGAGCCTGCTTCCTTTAAGATACATGTTTTCATATTATCACTATTTTAAAGGACACGTCAAATAGCAGCGGGAGTGGGTGGAATCGCTCGATCACTTTCTTGCCCAATCCCCGCCTATCGTCTAAAATTCGGCTATGCGATTTGACGTTTTTAGCCTATTCCCAGAGATCTTTCAGCCTTACCTTGAAATTAGTATTCTCAAGCGAGCGATCGCGAACGGATTGATCGAAGTAAATACCCACAATATCCGTGACTGGGCGACCGACAAGCACCACACCACCGATGACACCCCTTATGGCGGCGGTGGTGGGATGGTGATGAAACCCGAACCAATCTTCGCGGCGGTTGAGGACGTGCTGGGAGCACCCCCGACCTGCCCGGTTATCCTGCTTTGCCCGCAAGGTAAGCTTTTCGATCAACCAATGGCGCGCGAGCTTGCCGCCAACGATCAACTGGCATTTATCTGTGGGCGCTACGAAGCCTTCGATGAACGCATCCGCGAACACCTCGTCACACACGTCATCTCGATTGGCGATTTTGTGCTCACCGGCGGTGAACTGCCCGCCCTGATTCTGATGGACGCGATCGGACGGTTGATACCTGGTGTGTTGGGAGACGATGACGCGACACAGGACGATTCCTTCTCATCTGACGGATTGCTCGAATACCCGCAGTGGACAAAACCAGTAGAGTTTCGCGGCTGGAGTGTGCCCGAGGTGATGCAAATGGGCAACCTGGGAGAGCAACTCAAGTGGAAAAGGCAGCAGTCACTGATCCGGACACTGAAGTGGAGACCCGATTTACTGGCAAAAGCAAATCTGAGCGAGAAGGATCGCAAGTTTCTGAAGAAGTATATTGAAGAGTCGGACGGGGAACGTGATTCATAAATACCCACCTAACTCTATGTCATACAACTCCGTCTAAATAGGGAGTTTAATCAACCATAATTATTTGGAGGCATGATGATCGAAGAACAGAAATTCAGTTTAAGCAAGACATTTTTACTCGGATTTGGTTTTTTTGCAGTTATGGTGGCATGGTCGGTCTACAATTCGTTTGTACCACTTTTTTTAGCCAACCGATTCAAGCTTGACCCTGCAACCATTGGCTTTTTCATGACGCTGGATAATATCGCCGCGCTCATTTTGCAGCCAGTGATCGGCTCCTGGTCAGACCGCACCCGCACAAAAATCGGACGCCGGTTACCGTTCATGCTCGTCGGAGCGCCGATCGCTGCCTTGGCTTTCGTCTTTGCCCCTATGGTCGCGATTCCAATTCTGGATATCCCTGTCGAAGCTCGGCTGCCCCTCTTTGTAGCCTGTACGATGACCTTTATGCTTTCCATGGCAATCTGGCGTACACCCGTGGTCGCCTTCATGCCCGATGTGACTCCTTCAAAATACCGCTCCCAGGCAAATGGTGTCATCAATTTTATGGGCGGAATCGGCTCGATTATCGCCTTTTTGGTTGGCGGAAAGCTTTACGAGATCAACAATGCCTATCCCTTCTGGCTGGCTGCTATTCTTGTGCTGGTGGGCGTGTTATTGGTTTTTGCCTTCGTGCGGGAACCAAAAATCTACGAGGAAAACCCCAACCTGGAGAGACCGAATTTATGGAGAAGCCTCAGAAAAATTTTCCAGGAAAAACAGCACAACGCCATCCGAATCTTCATGGCAATATTCTTCTGGTTTGTGGCAATGAACGCGATCGAAACCTTCATCACCCTTTATGCCAACCAGTCACTGGGTATGTCGGAATCGCGCAGTGTCTCGTTAATGACGTTAAATTCACTTGCTTTTGTCCTGATGGCTCTGCCGGCAGGCATTATTGGTGGAAAGATCGGGCGTAAACGCACCATCAGCATCGGTTTGGTGGTTATGATCCTGGTAATGACCTCCATTTTCTTGATTCCCGCACAAACCCTTGTCCGCGAAGTTTTCAGCCTGCCCATCCTTGGCGCAGTGCCTGTGGTCGGTCTGATGCTGGTTATTGCAGGCCTGGGTTGGGCGTTGATCAACATCAACTCGCTTCCTGTGGTGGTAGACCTGACAGATGCCGCTCAAATTGGCACGTTTACCGGGCTCTATTATCTGTTTTCTACAATGGCAGCTATCGTTGGACCAAACATCAACGGTTGGATCGTCAAGCTGACTGGCAACAACTATTCGTCGATTTTTATCATCGGACCGATCTTTATGATCGCTGCTTTGGTCATGATCCTGGGTTTGAGATCGGGTGAAGCAGACTCAACCCCGGTAATCGAAAGCCAGGAATAATTCCGCTGAATATTACTCTCATTTTTGAACGAAAACCGACCCCCTCTGATTTAGCGGAGGGGGTTTTTGGTTTCGTCTGGATTTTTGCCATCGCCAATTCTGCAGTCCTTGCGAAAATAAGGGCGTTAAACTATACTTAACAAACAAAACGTACCCGCAAAATGCGGGGACTTAGTTATGAAGAGGAGAAAATAAATGCGCAAAAAATTAGTATTGATCATCTCGCTTTTACTCGTGGCATCCATTGCTTTGGCTGCCTGCCAGAAAGCGACCCCCGCCCCAGAAGTACCTACCGAAGAACCTGTGGTGGTAGAGGAAAAAGTAAAGGTCTGCCAGATCACCGATACCGGTGGTATTGACGACAAATCCTTCAACGCCACCGCCTGGAAAGGTATCACCACTGCCCAGGAAACATTGGGAATCGAAGGCAAATATCTCGAGTCCAAAGAAGTCGCTGACTACGAAAAATTCCTCAATGCCTTCATTGAAGAAAAATGCGACTTGATCGTGACCGTTGGTTTCCTCATTGGTGACGCCACCAAGGCTGCCGCCGAAGCCAACCCCGATGCCAAATTCTCAATCGTTGACTACAACTATGACCCCGCTATTGCAAACGTTGTCGGTCAGATCTTCGATACTGATGAAGCCGCAACCCTGGCTGGCTACCTCGCCGCTGGCGTTACCAAAACCGGTGTTGTCGGTACCTTCGGTGGTCTGCCCATCCCCACTGTCACCATCTTCATGGATGGTTTCGTCAAGGGTGTCAATATGTACAACGCAGCCAAGGGTACTGATGTAAAAGTCCTTGGTTGGGACGCAGTTGCTCAGACTGGTCTCTTCAGCAACTCTTTCGACGATCAGCAAAAAGGCAATGAACTCGCCAAATCTCTGATGGACGAAGGCGCTGACATCATCATGCCCGTTGCCGGACCTGTTGGGTTAGGCGCAGCCGCCGCTATCAAAGAACGCGGCAATGCCTACTTGATTGGCGTCGACTCTGACTGGGCTCTCACCAGCCCCGAATATGCTGACATCACCCTCACCTCCGTGATGAAGCTGATGGATGCAACCACCCTGCAGGTTATCCAATCTGTGATCGATGGCACCTACGCTGGTGGCGATGTTGTTGGTACACTCGCCAACGGCGGTGTTGCTATCGCCCCCTACCACGATCTCGAAGGCATGGTTCCTGCTGAACTCACCGCTGAAATCGAACAGCTCAAAGCTGACATCATTTCCGGTACTGCGGTTGCCCCCGTGCCCGTTGAGAAAAGCAAAATCTGCCAGATCACCGATACCGGTGGTATTGACGACAAATCCTTCAACGCCACCGCTTGGAAAGGTATCACCACTGCCCAGGAAACATTGGGAATCGAAGGCAAATACCTCGAGTCCAAAGAAGTCGCTGATTACGAGAAGTTCCTCAACGCCTTCATTGAAGACAAGTGTGATCTGATTGTGACCGTTGGTTTCCTTATTGGTGATGCCACCAAGGCTGCCGCCGAAGCCAACCCCGATGCCAAATTCTCGATCGTTGATTACAACTATGACCCCGCTATTGCAAACGTTGTCGGTCAGATCTTTGATACTGACGAAGCCGCTGTTTTAGCTGGTTACCTCGCCGCTGGTGTTACCAAGACCGGTGTTGTAGGTACCTTCGGTGGTCTGCCCATCCCCACTGTCACCATCTTCATGGATGGTTTCGTCAAGGGTGTTGAAATCTACAACGCAGCCAAAGGCACAAACGTGACCGTTCTCGGTTGGGATGTTGCCACCCAGACCGGTCTCTTCAGCAACTCCTTCGACGATCAGCAAAAAGGCAATGAACTCGCCAAATCTCTGATGGACGAAGGCGCTGACATCATCATGCCCGTTGCCGGACCCGTTGGTTTGGGTGCTGCCGCCGCTATCAAAGAACGTGGCAATGCCTACTTGATCGGTGTGGACTCTGACTGGGCTCTCACCAGCCCCGAATATGCTGACATCACCCTCACCTCCGTGATGAAGCTGATGGATGCAACCACCCTGCAGGTTATCCAATCTGTACTTGACGGTACCTACGTTGGTGGCGATGTCGTTGGTACGCTCGCCAATGGCGGCGTTGCTATCGCCCCCTACCACGATCTCGAAAGCATTGTTCCTGCTGAACTCACCTCTGAAATCGAACAGCTCAAAGCTGACATCATTTCCGGTGTTGTAAGCCTGGACTAAGCTCCTTTTTCAGTCAAAAGGCTGGGATTAATTCCCAGCCTTTTTTATTTCCTGGCTATAAGCTTCAATTTCTTTGTCATTCCGAGTTCTTTTTGGGATTCGATATGTGATCAATAGATTTTAATAACAAATCTTAAAAGATTCTTCAGTGCGTTTTCGATGACAGATTGTTAAGCAGAATTTTCGAAATTTTACCATTCAGCGTGGCAGAAATCGGCTCTTTTTTTTGCCAACTTGCGTGGTAAGATAAGTAAAATCAATCTTCAAGGGAACAAAAATATGGCTCCAATTTTAGAATTGAAAGGGATCACCAAACGATTCCCGGGGGTCTTAGCCAATGATCATATTGATCTGACCCTCAATAAAGGCGAAATCCTGGCGCTTCTGGGAGAAAACGGCGCAGGCAAATCCACCTTGATGAACATCCTTTACGGTCTCTACCAACCGGATGAAGGTGACATTTACATCAACGGCGAAAAGGTTGTAATCAGCTCCCCTGTTGATGCCATTAATCGGGGAATTGGCATGGTTCACCAACACTTTATGCTTATTCCGGTTTTTACTGTCACCGAAAATGTAATGCTTGGGAACGAATCCGTTAAGCAATTTGGTTTTCTGGACCGAAGCAAGGCCGCCCAGCATATCCAAGAAATTTCTGACCGTTTTAACCTGGCGGTTGACCCTACTTGTTACGTGAGGGATATCGCCGTAGGTGTACAGCAGCGGGTTGAGATCATCAAGCTGCTTTACCGTGAAGCGGAAATTCTCATTTTTGACGAACCGACGGCTGTGCTTACTCCTCAAGAGGCTGATGAATTGTTCAAGATCATGCGTTTGTTGGTTGAACAGGGCAAATCGATTATCTTCATCACCCACAAATTACGTGAAGTATTGGACATTTCAGATAGGGTCATGGTGATCCGGCGCGGTGCTATGGTGGGTGAAACTACACCTGCAACCGCCGATAAATCTTCGCTGGCAGCCATGATGGTCGGTCGCGAGGTTGACCTTGAGGTTGAAAGAATGGAAAGCAAGCCGGGTGACGTGGTGTGTTCCATTGAAGGTCTGGTCGTTGTGGACAAACGCGAGGAAGTCTGCGTAGAAAACGTATCCCTGGATATTCATGCCGGCGAAATTGTCGGAATTGCGGGTGTTCAAGGTAACGGACAGACCGAGTTGGTTTACGCGATCACCGGACTGATGAAACAAACTTCTGGCAGGGTGATGATGATGGGTCAGGATGTAACGAAATGGAGACCCCGTGAGATCATGGAGCTTGGTTCAGCTCACATCCCCGAAGACCGCCAGCAAGACGGTTTGGTGCTGCCTTTCAGTGTCGCGGAAAACTTAGTACTGTGCACTTATTACCAGGAGCCTTACTCAAAAGGTGTCTTGTTACAGTACCCGGTGATTATGCAAAATGCAGACAAAATGATCGAGAATTTTGATATCCGTACCCCCAACGCGGTCACACCAGTTAGCACGCTTTCGGGTGGCAATCAACAAAAAGTAATTATTGCGCGTGAGCTCTCGCGACCGATCAAATTCCTGGTGGCATCCCAACCCACCCGGGGTCTGGATGTCGGATCGATTGAGTATATCCACAAACGCATCGTCCAGAAGCGCGATGAAGGTGCTGGTGTTCTGCTGGTTTCGCCAGAACTGGATGAGATAATGGAACTTTCTGACCGCATTGCTGTCATGTTCCGCGGGCAGGTCATTGCAATTGTCCCGAACAAGGGAATCAGCAAAGAATACATCGGCTTGTTGATGGCTGGCGTTATCCCCGAAGGCCCGGTCCCAACCGGAGAATCATCTGTTGTTGAAGCTACTTTTTAGAGAGATACCTTATGAGCGAAGATAAAAAAGATCTAGGACATACGATCCTCAATGAAATCCAGGGGACAGAGCCTGCGGAAGAAAAGCAGAAAAAACCATTCCTTGGTAAAGCTGCAATCCCGCTTCTGGCGATCCTGACCGGATTGATCATTGGCGCGATCCTAATTGCTGTTACCAGTCAGACAGTCTGGGCTGCCTTTGAAGACTCCTTTTGGAAAGGGCTCTCACAGGCATGGACGGAAGTAATTACAGCATACAAAGCGCTTTTCACTGGTTCGCTTGGTGACCCAGGACGAATTATTGAAGCACTGCGAGGCGGAGACGCAAAAGAGATTCGCCAGGCAATCAACCCCATCCTGGAAAGTCTCGTTCAAGCGACTCCCTATATTTTCGCCGGTCTGGCAGTTGCACTGGGCTTTCGATCCGGACTGTTCAACATTGGTGTTGAAGGTCAGCTCTTTATCGGCGCAGCTTGCGCAACCTATGTTGGCTACGCCGTTACCGGTCTGCCTGCCTACATTCACATGCCACTGGCTTTCCTGGCAGGTGCTGCTGGAGGTGCCTTTTGGGGTTTCATCCCGGGCTTCCTCAAGGCAAAGACAGGCGGTCACGAGGTGATCAACACGATTATGATGAACTGGATCGCCTTCCGCCTGACGGAATGGCTGCTCTCGGGACCAATGACGCGACCTAACTCTGGCGGTCTGCCGCTTAGTCCCATCATCCAGGATACCGCCAAAATACCTCAGTTCTTTGACTCGCCGATTCGCTTTCACCTGGGATTTTTCATCGCCCTGATTGTTGCCTGGCTGGTATGGTGGCTGCTCTTCAAGACCACCTGGGGGCTCAACCTGAGAACGGTTGGTACCAACCCACGCGCAGCCCGCTATGCCGGTCTGGATACCGCCAAATCCATCATGTTAGGTATGACGCTTTCGGGCGCTCTGGCTGGTATGGCTGGCGCGGTGCAAATTTTAGCAGTCAACCACAGCATGGCACTTGGGCTTTCCTCCGGCTACGGCTTTGACAGTATTGCTTTGGCTCTGATTGGCAACAATCATCCCATCGGTGTGATTTTATCTTCGCTCCTGTTTGGCACTCTGCGAAACGGGGCAACACGTATGATGGTCGTTTCTGCCATCCCGATCGATATCGTGGACGTCATCCAGGCAATTATCCTGATGTTCGTCGCAGCACCTGCCATCATTCGCTCGATTTATCGTTTGCGTAAACCCAAGCAGGAAGAACAGCAGGTATATCTTAGCGGCTGGGGAGGTCAATCATGACAATAACTTCCGGAATAATTGAACGCAAACGTATTCACGAAATCTCAGCCTCACGAAAACTGGGGATGGGGAT
>JBCFBG010000006.1:0-31375 GCA_038562515.1 Anaerolineaceae bacterium | reverse complement strand
CAGGAAGAACAGCAGGTATATCTTAGCGGCTGGGGAGGTCAATCATGACAATAACTTCCGGAATAATTGAACGCAAACGTATTCACGAAATCTCAGCCTCACGAAAACTGGGGATGGGGATTGCGGAAATTTTGATTGCCCTGGTAATCTTTCTGGTCTTCGTCAGAAATACCACCAACGATCTTGTCACCCGTTTTGTGATGACCCCCGGGGGTATCGAACAGGGCGCCATGGGCAATCTGAATTTACCCTCAAGACTGACTCTGTTGATCATGGCTGCCATCGTGCTCGTTATTGGTTTGTTCCAGTTGATCAAGGGATTTGGAAAGCAAACCAACCTGATGGTTGGAGTGGCTGGGCTGTTATTGATGCTCTCTTTTTTGGTCTGGCAGGCTGCGGGCAAGTCGCTTAACCTGGCAGGTATGCTTTCCAGCGCAGTCTTACTGGCAGTACCAATTACGCTTGGCGCATTTTCGGGCATTTTGGCTGAGCGCTGTGGCATCATCAACATTGCCATCGAAGGTATGATGCTCATGGCATCCATGACCGCCGCTATCACCGGCAGCCTCACGCAGAGTGTTTGGCTGGGCTTATTGGGTGGGATTGCCTCTGCTGTCCTGCTGGCGCTGATTTTAGGTGTGCTTTCGATCAAATACAAAGTGAACCAGACCATTTCTGGTACGGTGATCAACATTTTTTCCACTGGTATGACTGCATTCATTTCGCAGAAATTTTTGCAAAACATGCAGGGTTTAAACCAGCCAAAAATGTTCACGCGTGTGCCTATCCCCCTGCTGGCGGACATCCCCTTGGTAGGACCGATCCTTTTCAACCAGAACATTTTTGTCTACCTGATGTTTGCCATCCTGATCATTCTGCAACTGGCGCTCTTTCAGACACGCTGGGGGCTACGACTGCGCAGTGTGGGTGAACACCCGAAAGCAGCAGACACCCTCGGAATCAACGTGATTAAGACTCGCTATATGGGTGTTATCCTTAGCGGTGTGGTCGCGGGTATTGGCGGCGCTTTCTTCACGTTGGGCTCGGTGGGTAGGTTTGATGAGGGCATGACTGCTGGCAAAGGCTTTATCGGTCTGGCTGCCATGATCTTCGGAAACTGGATGCCGCTTGGATCGTTAGGCGCGGGTTTGCTCTTTGGCTTTGCAGACGCGATTGGCTCCAAGCTTTCCTTGCTCGGTAGTATTATTCCACCTCAATTCATGGCTATGGCGCCATACCTGATTACCATGATCGTTTTGGCAGGCTTTATTGGCAAGGGTCAAGCCCCCGCTGCTGAGGGCGAAGCCTACGAGAAGGAATAAGGGTAATTTCGAATGTAAAAAAGGAGGGCTTGTTAGCCCTCCTTTTTATTTACGTTCAGTAGGAGCCCTTACGCAGGGCAGACAGACAGGACGGTTTCCTACATGATGATCGCTATTGTAGTGAGGTCAGCCTGATGAACGAGGAATCGGTTGAGACCCTTCTATAATATTAGGTGTCGGCAGTAGAATCCGACTTAAAATATCTACAAATTACATTTTTGATTACGAAGACGAGATATCTATATGAGGTTGAACCACCATCGTTATTGGTGATGGATTTAATAAGTTTATTATTGTGAATCTTTGGATGAAACAAGTTTTAGAACAAGATCGTTGTGGTAAACTCAACTTTGATTAACTTTTCACAATTGGAGCAACTATGGACACAATCGTTGTCAATCACATCGCTAAGAGTTTTGGAGAAACCAAGGCAGTCAAAGACGTTTCATTTAGTGTCCGTCCTGGTGAAATTTTTGGTCTACTCGGACCCAATGGGTCCGGGAAGACTACATCCATCCGCATAATTTTGGACATCTATCAACCTGAACAAGGCGATGTCACGATTTTAGGCGGACCGATGACGGAAGAAAAGCTCAATCATATTGGTTACCTGCCAGAAGAGCGCGGTCTGTACCAAGATATTGAGGTTGCCCGAAACCTTACCTACTTGGCGACTCTGAAAAATTTGACCAAACAGCAAGTAGACGAGAAATTGCCAGAGTGGTTGGAACGCTTTGATCTGACAGAACACAAGAAGAAAAAGACCAAGGAATTGAGCAAGGGTATGCAGCAAAAAGCTCAATTGATTGCCGCCCTCATTCACGATCCAGAAATCATCATAATCGACGAACCTTTCTCGGCGCTTGACCCTGTCAACACTCAGTTGGTCAAAGACCTGTTGGTTGAACTTCGTAATCAGGGTAAAACTATCATCATGTGTACTCATCAGATGAACCAGGTCGAAAAGTTGTGCGACCGTTTGGTCCTGATAGATCATGGTATGGTGCTTCTGGAAGGCAGTCTGAAAGAAGTTCAGGACCGGTTTGCAACCAACCAGGTACTGATTCAAACAGATTCAGACCTACCCGAAAGCCTGCCAGGTGTACTGAGCATTGAGCGTGAAGGACTGTACTATCGCCTGACACCCAGCGATGGTTTCCAACCCCACGCCATTTTACAGCAACTGATAGATCAGAAAATCAGTTTGAATTCCTTCGAGATAGCCACGCCGACTTTGGACGAGATTTTTATTAAAGTGGTTTCAGAAGGCAGGAACGGCAATGAAGAAGATAATTGACGTCGCAAAGCATGAATACACTCACCATGTAGGAAAACGCCGGTTTTGGATCGCGCTGCTGGGCATGCCATTGGGCTTTCTCTTGATCATGGCGATTTCTATGTTGTTCAGCTACCTCTCAATTGATGCGGAGCCTGTTGGTTATGTAGACCATGCCAACCTGATCACTCAGCCGCAGGAGGTTCCAGAAAAAGTTGGTTTCATGGAAGTGTTCATCCGGCTAATCCCCTATGCCGATGAAGAAACCGCCCGCAAGGACACGGAAAACGGAACGCTTCAGGGTTTTGTGGTCATCCCCCAGGGATATCAATCAACCTATAACGTAACCTTTTATTCCAATAAGCAACCTGGCTCTGGAGTCACGAGCGCCATCAATAAGTTGATACGAGATAATCTGCTCCTGCAGGGGCAAGTCCCGCATCTTGACCGCATCAAAGCAGGCAGTCAGATCTCTCTGGAATCACTGGATGGCAGCCAAACCTCAGACGGAAACGATTGGCATCAAATTATTATTCCCGCGATAATTGGTATCCTTTACTTCCTCATGGTTATGACCTGTGGTGGTTACCTTTTGCAGTCGCTGGTCGAAGAAAAGCAAAACCGCACCATGGAGATCATGATTACATCGATGACACCCAACCAGTTGATGATCGGCAAGATTATCGGCAATCTGGGGGTCGGTTTTACCCAGATTTTGGTGTGGATCGTAATTTTGACAATCGGTTTGGTGATTTTCAGGAACCAGATACCCTTCTTCGATGATCTGAACCTCTCAGCGAGCAACCTGGCGATCAGTTTAAGCCTGCTCATACTTGCATTCATTGTAGCGGCTGGGCTGCTTGCGATCATTGGCGCAACGATGAGTACCATGGAAGAGGCTCAATCGATCAACGGGCTTTTAATTATTCCAACGATGCTGCCCTTCTACTTCTTTCAAACTTTTCTTAATAATCCGAACGGAACCCTCCCGCGTGTCCTGAGCTTTTTTCCACTAAGCGCACCCTTCTCCCTCAGCGTTCGGATGGCTTTTGGAAAAGTGCCAGCCTGGGAGATTTTGGTATCTTTTGCGATCTTAATTGTGTCAGTTGTCCTGGTTTTTTGGCTCTCCGGCAAGGCTTTTCGCCGTGGTTTGCTTGAATACAACAAGAAGCTCAAACTTCGCGACCTCTTGGTTAAGGAGACGAATCATGACTAATTTGGGCAAAGTTTTCAAATTCGAATTTTTGAACCTCATCACCAGACGCTCATTTCTGTTGATGATTGTCCTGGTTCCACTGATTCCAATAGTGTTGTTTACACTGCTTGGGCTGCTGAATGACGATCAAACCCAAACCCTTGGACAGATGTTTACGAGCGAAGTCGCCAATCCGTTGCCGATTGGTGTGGTGGACCAGAGCGGGATCGTCACAGACTTCCCGGATTGGCTTACCAATGGTAATTTGGTTGAGGTAGCGGACGAGGACACTGCCAGGCAGCGTACCGTAGCGAATCAACTGGAAGGTTTTTTTGTTATTTCCTCTGATTACCTGGAAAGCGGAAAGGTCACCTACTTCAAGCCTGAGATTAACATGATCACAGAAATTGTCCAGCAAGGCACTTTGGATGAACTGATCAATTTCAACCTGATGGATAGTGACCAGGATATGTTCCTGCGATACACGAACCCAGTAAACTACACTTATGAATACCTCAATCCCGAAACCGCGGACACACGAGATCAGAATTTAGTTGCAAATTACGTGGTGCCTTATGTCATCACAATGCTATTTTATATGCTGATCTTGATCAGTTCCAGCATTATGATCAACGCGGTTGGTAAGGATAAAGATAATAAGACTATCGAGATCATGCTGACATCGGTAAGTCCGATGGACCTCTTCTTAGGGAAACTCCTGGGTTATGGGGCTGCCAGCTTACTACAAATGCTCGCTTGGGGCGGAGGCGTGGTCGCTTTTATGAAACTCGGTGGTCAAAGCCTTGCTTTTCTGCAGGGGACAAGCCTGCCTAATCAAGTTATGATTCTGGGTATCCCATATTTCCTGCTGGGCTTCTTCCTGTATGGCAGTTTGATGGCAGGGATTGGCGCATTGGCACCCAACCTGCGTGAGGGAAACAGTTCATCGTTCATTCTCACGATGCCTTTGATCTTTGTTCTACTGATCATCAATCAGTTGATTTCAGAACCCAACTCCTTTTTCATTACTTTTCTGAGTATCCTCCCTCTGACATCCTCGGTGGTGATGATGACCCGGCTCGCGATTGGAATGGTGCCTTTCTGGCAGATCGCGCTTTCTTTTGGCGTTTTGTTCGCAACCGTCTTCCTGGTGGTGAGAGGCGTGTCGAACCTTTTCAGTTCGCAGACACTACTGAGCGGCGACAAATTCAATATGAAGACCTTTTTTAGGACAATCGTTTTCGGACGATGAAAGCTGTTTTCCAACCTTTAAGCCGGGCTCGATAATTGAACCCGGCTTTTTGTTATTTTTCACGAATTTAGATCAACCATTCAGGTGTGGCACTTGCATCCTTTATAATTACAAGCGGTAAGATTGACTGGTTAATGGAGCAATGATGAATAAATGGTTCGCGAACTTAATTATCTTAGGGTCCATCTGTCTGCTAACAGCTTGTTCCGGCATTCAGCCCAGCCCAACACCCGCCGATCAACTGGACGTCATCCGTACCTCTGCTGCCAGCACTATCCAGGCAATGACCACCTCCATTGTGGCTACGGATATGGCTGCCCAGGCTGCCACTTCCCAGGCAGCTCTTTTGACAACTCCCACACCTCTTCTGCCTGAGCCTACTTCCAGCCCTATTCCCATAGAAACCCAAAACCCAACTATACAACCGTCCACACCCACAGCTTCTCCGGGAACCGACCAGAACTGTAATTTGGCTGGTTTTGTCAGTGAAACCATCCCGGATGGCAGCCAATTTTATCCTGGCACGGCATTCACCAAGACCTGGACCCTGAAAAACGAAGGCACCTGCACATGGACCACCGGCTACAGTGTTGTTTACGTCTGGGGAAGTGCCATGGGTGCGCCTACCAGCCAACCAATTGGCGACAAAGCAATCGCGCCGGGTGAGACGGTGACAATTTCGCTACCCTTCACCGCCCCAAACGGTCCGGGGGGATATCGGGCTGAATTCCAGTTGCGCACTGCTGAAGGCGTGATCTTCGCATTCCGCAATCCAGATGCAACGTTTTGGGTGGAAATCCAGGTGCGGGGCGACAGCATCAACCTGGCTGACTCGTATTGTTCAGCCGCGTGGACCAGCCCAACTGGTAAATTGAACTGTCCTGGTCAGCCTGGCGATACAGGTGGCTACGTCTATTCCGACAACCGCCCTGTGCTTGAGAATGGTGCCCAGGATGATGAGACTGCTCTGTGGTTGGGTCTTTATAACGCCGATGATGCTTATTTAGAAGGAACCTTCCCAGCGATGACCATCCCCGCCAACGCCAGGTTTACCGCAGTTTTAGGCTGCAAGCGTGGGAATACAGCATGTGATGTTAAATTCAGTCTAAATTATGAGGATTCATCTGGCAGCCTGCGGGAACTGGCTTCCTGGAGTGAAATTCATGACATGCAATTTCAGCGGCTCGACGTTGACCTGGGTTCTCTGGGCGGTAAGCAAGTGAAGATCGTGCTGCTTCTGAAGGCAAACGGCTCACCATCCGGGGATGTTATCCATTTACTCAAACCAGAGATCAAACCCTGAGGCAGTCAACTTGACAAATAATAAATTAGCCATCACAATTGTTGCATACTTATTTTCCGTCTAGTGAAAGGTGTAATGATGGACATAAAAAAGATAAAAGTAGTCCTCCTGGTAGGACTTGTATTGATGGTGGCAATCTCAGGATGCCGACCGAAAGAAGATCCGGCGGCTGAAGTAGCCCGTCAAACCAATGTCGCGCAAACCGTGGCAGCCCAATTTACCAAGACTGCCATCGCCCGCCCTACTGATACTCCCGAGCCAACTTCGACTACAGCGCCAACTGCGACAGCAACTGCAACGCTCACAACCGTCGTGCCGACCGCTGCCCTGGGTACCACGCCTTCACCACAGGTAACCACCACGACGGCAGCCCCGACTGCTTCGGGCGGCATTGATGCCGGGGTCTGGACACGCAGCGCTCCCGCGGATGACTCTGAGGTTCTTTCCGGTGCCAAATTCCAGGTTGTGGTTACCCTGATGAATACCGGCACAACCACCTGGACAACAGATTATTACATCCAATATGTGGATGGGAACAATTTTGGGATTTCACAAACCACTTTCAAGATGCCTACTGAAGTTCCGCCAACCATGAGCGTTCAATTCACCATGAATTTCACAGCACCACAAACTGTTGGTGTTGCGAAGAGCAACTGGAACATCGTCAATGCCAGTAATGTGCCCTTTGGGTATTTTTACTTCCAATACAATATCAAATAGCATTACCCACAGGACGAAATGTCTCTGAAAGCAAATATCAAAGCCGGGGCTGATAGCCTCGGCTTTGTTGCGGTTGGGTTCACGTCGGTCTTACCTGTGCCCGGTTTTCAACAATATCAAGATTGGATAGAAAATGGGCAGCAAGCAGGGATGAGCTACCTTGCCAGCCAACGATCGCTGGAAATGAGGTCGGATCCGAGGAAACTGCTCCCTTCGTGCCGAACTGTGATCAGTTTATTGTCAAGCTACCCTCCTCCGGATGACTTGTGGTCAGAAGGGATGCTCGGTGAGGACACCAGCACGATCAGACATTCAGGCAGAATTGCTGCTTTTGCGGTGTTACCGGATTATCACGATGTAATCAAGGAGCGGCTTGGAACACTGGCAAATCTGATTCGCGATTTGGCTGGGACTGAGCTGGAGACCTACCCTTGTGTGGATAGCGCACCGATCCTCGAAAAAGGCTACGCGCATAAGTCTGGTTTGGGGTGGATTGGGAGGAATTCGCTGCTCCTTCATCCAGATTTTGGGTCGTGGACCTTCCTGTCAGAGCTTCTCGTCAGCCTGGAAATCGAGCCAGATGAGACTGATGAGGGAGAGGGCTGTGGAACATGCCAGCTGTGCCTCATGGCTTGCCCAACCCAGGCAATTCTGCCTGACCGCACCATAGACACAAGACGCTGCCTGAGTTACCTGACCATCGAGAATCAGGGAGAAATCCCGACGGAATTTCGCGAGGCCGTTGGAGATCGCGTTTTTGGCTGCGACCAGTGCCAGAGCGTCTGCCCGGTGAACAAAAAAGCTCGCCTTGAATCAAAAAGGTCTGTCATTGAAGAATTCCCTGATTTAGGTGAAAGCTTAAGTTTGACAGAGGAAGAATTCAAACAAAAATATCGTCTTACTCCAGTCTGGCGCGCGAAATATTCTGGCTTCAGGCGCAATATTGCCATCGCAATGGGAAACAGCGGGCAAAAAGAGTTCATCCCATTGCTGGAAACCGCTCTGGAGCATGAAAGCGACCCGATCGTTGCAGATGCAATTCAATGGGGGTTGGGGATACTTTTACAGTAAAAAAATCTGTTCGCGACCTCGAGAATGACAGATTTTCGAGATTGGTCAACCTGCCCAGACTGCTTGGCATCAGTTCATCTGTCCAATGGCTCATTTATGGCATAATTAGCCTGTTAGCTAACCAGCCAAGGAGATCCCATGCAAACACTACACATCGTCTCTCATACTCACTGGGACCGGGAATGGTACAAGACCTTCCAACAGTTCCGACTGCAGCTCGTCCACCTGGTCGATAACCTGCTTGTTATCCTGGAGCAGAACTCGGAATATCTTCATTTCATGCTCGACGGACAGACCATTGTTCTGGAAGATTATCTTCAGATGCGGATGGCAAACTTGCCCCTATTACAAAAGCATATCCAGGATAACCGCGTCCTGATCGGCCCTTGGTACATTCTGCCCGATGAGTTCCTGGTTTCTCCTGAATCCACCATTCGGAATCTGTTAATTGGAAAGCAACTATGCGCGCTTTTTGGACAGCGCATGATGATTGGTTATATTCCTGACCCCTTTGGTCATATCGCGCAAATGCCACAGATTTTGAATGGTTTCCACATGGATACCGCCTGCTTATGGCGTGGCGTTCCCAAAGATTTCCCCACGCTACTACACTGGACCGCACCGGACGGCAGCAGCGTTTTGCTCGCCCATCTCCACGATGGCTATGGCAATATAGCCGAATGGCCAGCCTCCGACCTTGATCAAAGCCTGATTGATTTGGAAAATGAAGTGAACAAGCTGGAACCGCTCAACCCCACCAGCCACTTCTTGCTTATGCGTGGAACCGATCACCTGGAGCCGCGCCCCGAATTGCCAGAACACATCCGTTATTACAACCAGCACGAAAGTACTGATAGAAGAGCACTCCATTCCACACTGCCTGCTTACCTGGCAGCTGTCAGCCAGGAAATGGAAGAAAAATCGATTCTCCTGCCGACCCTGAGGGGAGAATTGCGTGACCCACAAAAAGCCCACATGCTGCCAGGTGTACTTTCGGCACGAATGTGGATCAAGCAGCGCAACCACTACTCCGAAACAATGCTCGAACGTTGGGCTGAACCATTCAGTACGTGGGCTGAGCTGCTCAAACGCGGTGATGGTGCCTTCCTGCCGCTAAAACAACACGAAAAGAGCACCCGCCTCAACGATCCTGGTCCGATCCTCCATCAAGCCTGGAAACTGCTGATAAGCAACCACCCCCACGATTCCATTTGTGGGTGTTCAATCGATGAGACCCATGCCGATATGGTCAGTCGTTTTGATCAGGTGGATCAGATTGCCGAAGCGATCACGAGCCAGAGCCTGGCTGCTATCCAGTCAGAAATTGACACACAAGGACCAGAACTGGAAAACAAGCTGGCTGCAGTGACGGTTTACAATGCGTCTCCTTACTCCAAGAGCGATCTTGTCTCGGTAAGCGTCGATTTACCTGGTGAAGACTTTGACTTGCATGTGGTCGACCAGCAAGGTGAACCGGTTGATTGCCAATGGGAATGGGAGGAACGGGATTTCCGCGAATCAAACACCTATCAGGTCAAGAACCTGATTGGGCTACTGACAAATGCTGGTATCTCAGGCCACAACGATCAGCTGCTGATCAGGGCAAAACTGGGGCAAGATCCGGATATGCCTTGCATCGACGCTGAGTTTTCCAGTTTTCTGGAGCCTGACAACCAACAACTGGAAAGCGCGTTGACCGCTGTCATGGGGTTAATCCAGAGCAGCGACCCGGATATGCTGGTACGGGTCAAGGTCTTTGGTGTTGCTACCGCCCGTCTATCTTTCGTCGCCAAAGAAGTGCCTGCCATGGGCTACCAGACATGGTGGGTGCTCAGCGAGCCGGCAAATGAAACAACTTCAGCTGATTGGGATGAGGAAGATGAAGAATTTGAAAGCATTTCCAACGAATACTTTACGCTTACGCTGATCAGCGAAGATGGCAGTTTCAACTTATATGATAAAAAAAATGAAACCATTTATGAAAATCTGAACACCTTCATCGATCGTGGTGACCGTGGGGATGAATACAATTACACTCCACCCGAAAACGATGCGGTTTTTGTTCCACGCATCGAGAGTGTAGAGGTTGTCAAAGAATCTCTCTCTGAAATGCTCGTCCTGCAGATGAACCTTGAAATCCCGATCGGTTTGAGTAATGAACGCAACAGCCGAAGTGCTGAGTTGGTGACCTGTCCGCTGGATGTCGCCATCAGCCTGACGCAAGGTATCCCGCAGGTTAATGTCCAGGTTTTATTTGACAACCATGCCTTGGATCACCGCCTGGAAGTGCGTTTCCCCACTGGGTTGGCTGTGGATACAGCCCGTTTTGATGGTCATTTCCAAGTCGTGGAACGTAGGATTGATCTGCCAGAAGTTGACTCAACCTGGCGTGAGTTGCCCCGCCCGGAGGTACCTCAGCGAGCTTTTGCGGACGTAAGCGTCGAAAACCTTGGACTTACCATTGCTAACCGGGGCTTACCCGAAGTGGCTGTTATTAGAGATGAAGCAGGCGATGCTGAAATAGTGCTCACCTTGCTGCGCTGTGTGGGCTGGCTTTCACGCGATGACATGTGGAACCGCCAGGGGCAGGCTGGACCTCCTCTTCCAACCCCGGGGGCGCAGGAGCAAGCGACCTACCTTTTCAACTATGCCATTATTCCTCATGGGGTCGATTTTTGTAGTGCTTTACAGCTGGCGCAATCGTTCCAAAATGATTTTGAAGCAATTGTTTCGCCATTACACGGCGGGCAGTTAGCAGAAAGCGCAAAGATAGTTTCTGTGACATCCCCGGAATTCATGATCACCGCGCTAAAAGAAGCCGAAAACGAAGCCGGCTGGATTTTGCGAGGCGTCAACCTTTCTGATGAAAGCATTCACCTGAAGTTAAAGCCGAATCTCAACTATCAATCAGTTGAGCTTGTGAATCTGGATGAAAGTTTTCTTTCCGATGTGATGGTTAATGAATCTGGCGAAGTTGAATTGCCGGTTGTTGGCCATAAAATCGTGACCCTCTTTTTCAGGATAGCTAACTGAGCATGCCCCAGACAGCTCTTTCGCCCACGTTTTTAATTGGCGATATCCCGATCTTCGGGCAGTTAATTCTCGCCCCGATGGATGGGCTTTCTGATGCCACTTTCCGATGGATTACACGGAAACTGGGTTCCGCGTATTCGGTCTCGGAGTTTATCAATACTCTCGACTATGCTCATCAAAAAAGCTATGAGAAAAAACGTCTTCTTTTCCGTGAACCAGAACGTCCCTTTGCCGTGCAGTTACTGGATAACGATGCTGTCCGTATGGCAGAATGTGCCGCCCGCATCGAAGAGGAATTCCACCCGGACATGATTGACATCAACATGGGTTGTTCTGCTAAAAGCGTTTGCGGTCGCGGTGCAGGCGTTGGCGTGATGCGCAATCCCCAACTCGTTCGCGATATCTTCCGGCTGGTGAGCCAGGTGGTAAGCGTACCTGTAACCGCCAAAATGCGCCTAGGTTGGGATGAAACCAGCCACAATTTCCTTGAGCTCTCGGAAATGGCTGTTGAAAATGGTGCCAAATTAGTAGCATTACATGGACGAACACAGAAAAATTCCTTCAACAAACCTGCCCGCTGGGTGCAGATTGGGGAATTAAAGCGTAGGCTGAACGTTCCAGTGATCGGCAACGGTGACGTGAAAAATGTGGCAGACGCAAAAAGGATGATGGAAGAAACCGGTTGTGATGCCGTTATGGTCGGAAGAGCAGCTAAAGCCAATCCCTGGATCTTCAGCGGACGGGACCGGAACGAAATTCCTGTTCAGGAGGTCTACCAGCTGGCATGCTTTCAACTGGAGGATATGATCAGGCTACAACCGGAAGATGGCGTCATGCCCTTTCGGAAATTCCTGAAAGCCTATCTTGATCCTTATGAAATACCACGAGAGCAAATGAAAACTTTGTTGACCGCCAATGACCCACAGTCATTGTTAGCCTTAATGAACGAAACTTTCTTTTCCCTTGGAGCACGAGCCGAGGAGCCACAAATCATCGATTATTCGATAGAAAACGAGTAAAAATGGACAATTTTGAAACACTGAGTTTGGAAGTAGAAGAGAAGGAGTACAAGCGCAAGATTAGAGCTTGGACGATGTATGACTGGGCGAATTCCGCCTTCGCCACCACCGTCATGGGTGTGGTTTTACCCACTTACTTTGCCACTTATATTGCGAAGGGTTCCTCGGTGCCGATTTGGGGTAGTGCGGTGGCAATTGGCAGTCTGATTGCGGCTCTCTTGAGCCCTATTTTGGGTGCAATCGCTGACTTCAAAGCAAGCAAAAAGACCTTTATGGCATTTTTCGCCGCTTTAGGGATTATCAGTACAGCCCTGCTTTGGTTTGTTGTCTCTCCGGCAGATCAGACATTGTGCATCATTCTTTATATTCTCGGAACGGTCGGTTTTGCTGGGTCGCTGGTATTTTATGACAGTCTTTTACCTCATGTAGCAAAAGAAGACGAAATCGACCAGATTTCGTCACGCGGATACGCGTTGGGTTACATCGGTGGCGGCTTGCTGCTGCTGATCAACGCTATCATGATTTTCCTTGGTCCACGTTTTATCACGAGTATGCCTGAAGCGGAAGCCACTGCTCTGATGATGCGCCTCAGCCTGGTAACCGTGGCAATCTGGTGGGCTGTCTTTTCAATCCCCATTTTTAAGAATGTGCACGAGCCTGCTGCCAAGGGAGAAGCCCACGAAATTGGTCAAAACGTGCTCACTGTTGGCTTTAAACGGCTGGGTAAAGCTCTGAGTGAGATTCAGGATTATAAGGACTTGTTCCTATTCCTCATCACTTTCTTTTTCTATGCCAATGGAATTGGCACAATTATTACCATGGCAGCCGCCTTTGCGTCCGATTTGGGATTCAGCACCTTAACCATTCTGGGCACCTTCCTGATGGTCCAATTTGTGGCAGCACCTTTTGCCCTTCTGTTTGGCAAATTGGGAAAAACCATGGGCAACAAAAAAGCCATCAGCCTGGCATTGCTTATTTATGCAGTCGTGGCAGTTTTTGGCTATTTCATGAAAGAAGAATGGCACATGTTTGTGCTCGGCTTTGGAGTAGCAATGGTGCAAGGCGGCAGTCAGGCATTGAGCCGCTCATTGATTGGCAAGATGATGCCGAAGAGCAAAAGTGCAGAATTCTACGGCTTTTTCAGCGTCTCAGAGAAATTCAACACTGTTGTTGGTCCAGCATTGATGGCATTTATCACAGCAAGAACTGGCGACCCCCGCCTTGGTATCGTCTCTTTGGTCATCTTTTTTGTGGCTGGGATCATTCTGCTGCGCTTTGTAAACGTTGAACGCGGTATTGCCCGGGCTGAGGCTGTAGACGCGAAGATGGTGGAGTTGTAAGAATTGGATATCCGTACGGGAGGGGTTTGCTCCTCCCGTACATGGGCAAAAAGAAAGCAATTATTATTTCTACACATGCCAAGTGAGGGTTTAGTGAAAACATATCAGAAGCGCTTCGCTTCATCTTACACTTTGCGCTTTTTTTGCTTTACTCCAAAAAATAATCATCGCAACATTTTCTGAAAACCTACTATAATTCAGCATTGTGGAATTAAACTAACCCCCTGGAGATGCAGTAAAAAAATGAAGAGTTTTCGTGTCGCCGTATTGGCAAATCTGAAAAAAAACGCGCCTGTTTTCGAAGGCATGAGCACGGATCAGTGGGATGATCTCGACTCTGAGTCAACTGTAGCTTCACTGGTAAATGCCATCCGAGAAGGGGGGCACCAGGCTGAATTCCTGGAAGCAGATGACAGCATCATCGACACCGTGCGTGACTATAAACCCGATATCTGCTTCAACATCGCAGAAAGCCATTTCGGCGATTCGCGCGAAGCACAAATCCCAGCCATCCTGGAGAAATTGCAAATCCCTTACACTGGATCCAAGATTCTGACCCTGGCGCTGACCCTGGACAAACCCATGACAAAGCGCATCCTTGCCTGGCACAATTTGCCTACCCCTGAGTTTCAATCTTTCGAACGCGTGGATGAAGTGCTGGAGCCTGAGATGGAGTTTCCATTGTTCATCAAACCCAGCCGGGAAGGTACAGGGATGGGCATCAGCTATCAATCTATTCTTCACAACGAACAAGAATTGCGCACCCAGCTAGAGTACATCTTGAAAAAGTATAAGCAGAGCGCCCTGGTTGAACGTTATATTGAAGGTCGCGAGGTGACGGTCGGCTTAGTTGGCAACCTGATTGGTCCAGTCGCCCGCCGTATCCCCATGGATGAAAATGCTCATCGTATCCAGGCGGGTCTTCACTTTTTGCCCCCGATGGAAGTCAACCTTGAGCCCTGGATAGAATCGGGTAAGGTTTATGGCAATGATCTTAAAACAGCGCACGCCGCTGACCTGGAATACTTGTGCCCAGCTCCACTGGATGAAGACCAGGTAGACGAGTTGAACTGGCTGGCTGCTGCCGTTTTCCGAGTGACTGGCGCGCTGGATGTTTCGCGAATCGATTTCCGGCTTGACGTTCACGACAATTTCAAACCTTACATCCTGGAGATCAACCCGCTTCCCGGTTTGATGCCCAAACTTTCCGATATTGTCATTGAAGCCGAAGCAGATGGCATTGGTCATACCGAATTAGTGAATATGATCCTCAACACTGCCCTGCATCGCTATGGCTTGATTTAGTCAAGATGTGGCTGTGACGATCCGATTATTTTTGATAGCTGACTACCCGGCACTGTTTGATTTATGGAACAGCTTGCCGGGTTTTGATAAAGGTCTTCGCAGCATGGATGACAGCGAAGATGGCATTGCAAAATTTCTGCAGCGCAATCCAAACACCTGTTTTGTGGCTGAAGAGGGCGGGAAGATCATTGGTGGAATCCTTGCTGGTCATGATGGCAGGCGCGGTTACATCTATCACGCCCTTGTCCACCCTGATTACCAAAAGCAGGGTATTGGTAAGCTTCTGGCGGATACTGCGTGCGAAGCCTTGAAAGCCGAAGGCATTACCAAGGCTGGTATGTTGGTTTTTGCTACAAATGAGCAGGGAAATGCTTTTTGGGAAAGCCAGGGTTGGCAGACCCGTCCGGATCTGGTTTATCGAAACAAAACGCTCAATGAGGAAAACAAATAACCATGCAAGCAATCTTTCGACCGGCTGTAGAAACTGACATACCCATGTTAGCAAAGGCACGCCTGGACTTTTTACAAATTCTTGGTCACACAACGCCGGATGAGGATTTCTTTTACGCGCAGAAACAAATTGAAGGCTTTCTTCACGCTCAATTGAATCGCCAGATTTTTGCCTGGCTAGCATTCGTGGACCAGAATCCTTCATCCGTTGGCTTTCTACAAATTTTCAACGTTATGTTTCATCCGACTTCGCATACAGGACGGTATGGTCGTATTATCAACGTGCTGACCTGGCCGGAGTATCGAAATCAAGGTTTAGCTCGAATTGTTATGGAGCATCTGATTGCTCAAGCGCGTGACCTGGGGTTGGATTATGTAAATTTGCATGCCTCACCTGAAGGGCGTCACCTATACGAGACACTTGGATTCGTGGAGGATCATCCCATCGATCCTTCCATGACACTGTACTTTTAGTCTCACTTCAAGCGTCGTTTCCCGACAAGACTAAACTGTCTGTTTTCTGGCAAGATTAGTGCAACTTCAATTGTGTTCCAACGCACGTTTCACAATTGGAGGTGTGTCTATGTCATTTGCGGAAGTAAAAATTTTCCAGGTTCTTCCAGACAAGGTGGAAGCATTTGAAATGTTGGTGGTTACAATGACCCGATTTCAGACCTCTAGCCCAGGTTGCCAAGCAATACGCTATCTGAAGCGTTTTTATACCTATGATGATGGCATCCAGGATCCCCCCCGACCACTTAAGAAAGTTGTGGGAGCTATCAGGTATTGCTCTTATTGGGAATTTGACAGCCTGGAGAATTACCATGCGGCGACACAGGAGTATTTTGCCCAGTTTGAAAAACTGCTGCGAAAATTGCTCAAAACACCTTTCGACATCCACTGCGGGTACACACTTGGAGAGGTGCAAGATGACTGAATTGGCTTATTGTGGTTTGAATTGTGAAGAATGTCCGGTTTTCCAGGCAACCCAAAACAGGGATGAGGTTCATAAAAGGTGGCTGGCGGCAGAGTATTCCAGTGAAGAGTTGTGCCTTTCCACCAAAGATATGACCTGTTACGGCTGTCACAGTCAGCAGCGTTTGGAATCCAGGATGTGCATGGGCTGCCAAATCCGTCAATGTGCCTCCAAACGCCCGATCAGCAATTGTGCGCATTGCATCGAGTATCCTTGCTTGTTGATCATGCGTTTTGTTTCAACCGAAACCGATGCCCGTGCAGCGCTGGAGTTGGAAAGAGCCCAAATCAGTATCAACGCCTAACTCAACTTGATTCAAAATTGACGGATGGAATAAAACCCAGCGTCCAGAATTTCCAGGAATAAAAAAGGTGAGGTTGTGAACCTCACCTTATCAATTTTGCAAAAAACTATGCGCGGGGTGGTCTGCGGTCGCCACCGGACGAACGGTCGCCACCAGAACGACGGTCACCGCCGCTTGAGCGACGATCGCCACCGGAGGATCGGTCTCCACCATAACGGCGGTCGCCACCAGAATGCCCACCACCACGGCTACCGCCACCGGAAGATTTGCTTCGGTTAGCGTTGTCGTGTTCGCGGGCTTCTTCAGCAGTCCAGCCTTCGAGCAAAGCCTTGCGTGAAAGCCTGATCTTGCCTTCTGGGGAGACATCAATCACCATGACAGTCAATTCGTCGCCAACATTGACAACATCTTCGACTTTTTCAACTCGCTCTGATGCCAGTTGTGAAACATGCACCAGACCATCCAACCCGGGCAGAATTTCGATGAAGGCACCGAAATCGGCTACGCGGACACATTTGCCAGTGTAAATCTTGCCAATTTCTGCTGTTTCCGTCAAAGATAAAATGCGATCGCGGGCTTCTTCAAAACCAACACCACTGGTCGAGGCGATGAAAACAGTTCCGTCGTCAGAAATATCAATTTTTGTGTTGGTTTCTTCCTGTAAAGCGCGGATGTTCTTGCCACCGGGTCCGATGATCGCACCGATTTTGTCAATCGGTACTTTGATCGATTCGATGCGGGGAACATGGGGTTTCAGGCTTGGGCGTGGTGCATCAATCGCCAGGAGCATCTGTTCCAAAATATAGTAGCGACCGGATTTGGCACGATCTAATGCTTCAGCCATAATCTCAGGTGTAATCCCACCAATTTTGATATCCATCTGCAGCGCGGTAATACCATTTCGGGTACCTGCAACTTTGAAGTCCATATCACCAAGGTGATCTTCAGTGCCCAATATATCGGTCAGGATGACGTATCTATCGCCTTCCTTGATCAGACCCATGGCAACACCAGAAACGGGGTTGGTGATGGGGACGCCAGCATCCATCAATGCCAGGGTGGAGCCACAAACGGAACCCATCGAGGACGAGCCGTTGGAAGCCATAACCTCAGACACAAGGCGCAGGGTGTAGGGGAAGGTTTTTTCGTCAGGAATGACGGGTAATAAAGCTCGCTCAGCTAAAGCACCATGACCAATTTCGCGTCTTGACTGACCACCGAGGCGTTTTGTCTCTCCGGTGGAGTAGGGTGGGAAGTTGTAATGATGCATGTAGCGCTTGGAGTCCATGCCATTGAGGTTGTCCAGTTCCTGGGCTTCCTTGGGGGTACCAAGAGTTGCCAGGGTGAGCACCTGGGTTTCACCGCGGGTGAACAAACCGGAACCATGGGCTCGGGGAGCAATGTCGACCTCGCAGTTGATCTCACGAACTTCGAAAACTTTGCGGTTGTCGGGGCGTTTGCCTTGATTGAGGATGCGTTCGCGAATGATGGTTTTTTCAGCCTCCTCGAAGGCAGCAGCATAGGCATTTAAAGTTTCTGGTGTGGCTTCTTCACCAGCTGCTTCGAGCAAGTAAGCCTCTTTGATATCAGCAATGCCGCCATACATGGTATCTTTACTGTATTCTTGGTCCAGAAGGGTTTCCAAACGGTAACGAATGGCTTCTTTTGCCTGGGCGATCAGGTTGAGGTCTTTTTCAGCAAGTTTTACAACTTTCTTGGTTTTGCCAAGTTCAGCAGCCATGCGAAGTTGGGTCTCGATAATCGGCTGGATGGATTGGTGCGCCAGTTGTAGTGCTTCAGCCATCAGGACTTCAGTCACTTCATTTGCGCCGGCTTCAACCATCAAGAGGGCTTCTTTTGTGCCTGCCACACGCAAATCGAGTGTGGAGACTTCCATTTGCTGGAGGGTGGGGTTGACCACCAGCTCGCCATCGACAAAACCGATGCGAACGGCGCCAACTGGACCATCAAAGGGGATGTCGGAGATCATCAAGGCAGCGGAAGCAGCGTTGATGGCGAGCATATCCAATGGATTTTCGGTGTCAGCAGAGAGTGACATTAATACGACCTGCACTTCATTGCGCATGCCTTCGGGGAAGAGCGGGCGCAGAGGGCGATCGGTGATGCGAGCAACAAGTGTGGCATCGGTAGATGGGCGTCCTTCGCGACGGAAGAAAGATCCGGGGATCTTGCCGCCGGCATACATTCTTTCTTCGTAGTCGACGGTCAGTGGGAAGAAATCGGTTCCTTCACGGACACCGCCCATGGTGGCAGCGGCAAACATCATGCTGTCGCCTTGCCTGAGGATCACTGATCCGCCGGCTAAACGGGCGATTCTGCCAGTTTCAAAACTGACTTCTTTTTTTCCAAGCTGTGTGGAAAAATACTTTGCTTCAGGTTTCATTTTATCCTTTCACCTGTGCCAGAGCAGGGACTGAAAATCGGTGATCAGGGTTGATCAGCGCTTTTCAATTCCCGTCTGGCTTGTTAAATTCCGCAATGACCTCTCGAGTTTAGGAGAGGTCAAGCGGTTGATTACTGTATTGCTGAAATTATTTCCTGCGGATGCCCAAAGTTTCGGTAATGGTCATAAAGCGATCGTAGTCTTTCTGGCGAAGATATGCCAGGAGGCGGCGGCGCTGACCAACGAGCTTGAGCAGACCACGGCGTGAACTCTCATCGTGTTTGTTCGCGCGCAGGTGATCGGTCAATTGAGCAATTCTTTTTGAAAGCAGCGCAATTTGGACTTCTGGAGAACCAGTGTCGCCCGATTTGGTTGCGAATTGATTGATAATCTCAGTTTTTTCAGTTTTTGTTAATGCCATGACGTATGCTCCTCATACATATATTTTTTTTGCAGGTCTCCCTGGTTGCAGCCTAAACAAAGGACCGCGCACCGGACCAGTCATTGCTAGCAATTATAACAGTATTCCAACGGCGTGCAAGGAAAGAATTAAGCTCTCTTTGCGGATGAAATCATAAGGAAATCGTTCCAGGGCAGGCGACACCGGGCGTTCCATCGGTTGACCCTTCGTAATTTTGACAAGACCCCCCTCCTCAATCCCCACCCCTGCAAGCGGGGCGCAAGCAGTCCCAGCAGAGGGTGAATGGAACCGAAGTGGCTTTTGAAGGATAGATCACCAAGGTTATCCAGCAATTGGACGGGTTTGGAACCCGCCCGTACAGAGCGAGTCAGGATGTCTGGGCGTCGCTTCCCCAAAAAAGTAGGTCTTAATGATCGGTAAGTTATCAGTGTAATTTCCGAAATTGCTGTCAAGTGATGTTACAATACTTTGGCATTCAAGCCCTGCTCACGCCATACGGGGCAAATAAACACATAAGGAGACTGAATGACAGAGGAAAACCCCCGCATTGAAAAACTGAAGGCTTTGCGCGCCGAGTCCAAATTAGGTGGTGGACAAGCCCGCATTGACAAGCAACACGCTAAAGGTAGTCTGACTGCCCGTGAACGCATTGACCTGCTGCTCGATAAAGGCAGTTTCCGTGAAATCGGAGCAATGACAACCGCTCTCAACGACCAGGAAGGCAAAACTGGTTTGGGTGACGGTGTCGTTACCGGCTACGGTCAGGTGGATGGAAGAACCGTTTACGTCTACGCGCAAGATTTTACGGTCCAGGGAGGCTCCCTGGGTAAAATGCACGCTGATAAGATTTGCCGTGTGATGGACCTTGCAGTCAAGACCGGCTCACCCATCATTGGTATGATCGATTCTGGCGGCGCGCGCATCCAGGAAGGCGTTTATAGCTTGGGTGGATATGCTGAGATTTTCCGCCGAAACGCAATCTATTCCGGTGTGGTTCCCCAAATCAGCCTGATTATGGGTCCCTGCGCAGGCGGCGCCTCTTACTCCCCTGCTGTGACCGATCTGATTATCATGGTGCGCAAGCAGTCCTACATGTTCCTGACTGGTCCGGCGGTGATCAAGACCGTGACCGGCGAAGAAGTGGATTCTGAGACACTTGGCGGAGCTGATGTGCATCTGACTGTCAGTGGAAACTGTCAACTGGTCGGAGACAACGAGCAGGAAGCGATCGCTCTGGCACGCCAGGCACTTTCGTACCTCCCTTCCAACAATGTGGAACAAGCTCCAGTCGCACAAACAAGCGATCCTTTCAATCGTCGTTCCGAAATGCTGAACACTATCGTTCCTGCAGATCCCAATCAGCCCTACAGTATGCAAAACGCGATCAACGCGATCGTGGACCAGGGCTCTTTCTTCGAGATCCAGGCAGGGTACGCGCCAAACGCGATCGTCGGGTTGGCACGACTGGCTGGACGCCCGGTGGGTGTGGTTTCGCAAGAACCTTCCTCGATGGCAGGTGTGATGGATATCAATTCTGCCGACAAAATCAGCCGGCTTGTACGCATGTGTGATGCTTTCAATTTGCCCATCGTGACCTTTGTCGACTCCCCTGGCTTTTTACCCGGCGTTCACCAGGAACACGGCGGCGTAATCCGCCATGGTGCCAAGGTGCTCTTTGCTTATGCTGAGTCAACAGTTCCAAAAGTCAGCGTGGTGACCCGCAAGGCATACGGGGGTGCGTATGTGGTTATGAGCAGTAAATACCTGGGCACGGATATCACTTATGCCTGGCCTTCCGCAGAAATTGCGGTGATGGGTGCCGAAGGTGCCGCGAACATTCTTTATGGTCGCCAAATCAACGCTGCTAAAGATCCGCAAGCTGAACGCGATCGCCTGACTCAGCAATACCAGGAAGACTACCTCAACCCTTACGCGGCAGCCAAAGCTGGGTATATCGATGAGGTTATTGAGCCGGCAGAAACCCGCCAAAAACTGATCGAAGCTTTGCAAGCGCTTGAGAACAAGGTCGAAGTGAACCCTGCCCGCAAGCACGGCAACATGCCAGTTTAGGCGGCGTATATGTCAACAATTAGTCAAGGCTTATTGATCACTGCGCTCGGTATGGGGTTGGTTTTTGTGATGATTCTTGCTCTCTGGGGTATCATGGTTTTATTGGTGAAACTGACCAACAAGCCAGAAGCTGAAGAAGAAGCACCCATTGCCGAAACCATTCTGAGTGAACCTGAACCAGCGCCTGCCAGCGACCATAATGGTGCTCTGGCTGCTGCCATCGCGGTTGCCTTTGCGCTCGAAAGCCAGGCTTCCACAGCCGGCTTCGCGCCTAAAGGTGCCGGCACAAACGCAGAAAACGCCTGGTGGACAGCCGGCAGAACTCAACAACTCTACTCAAATACCATCAGAGGACGGAATCGATGAAAGTTAATCTCACCATTGAAGGAAAAGAATACCAGGTAACCCTGACGGATTTGACCGCAAGACCAGTTATCGCTGAGGTGGATGGAAAAACCTACGAAGTTTGGCCAGAAGACATCCAAACACCCATCCCTGCAACACAGAGCAGCACGCCCGCACCCGTTGTAGCAGCAGCCACCGCACCCGCTCCAACAGCTGTGGGCAGCCTGACCCTGACCGCTCCCTTACCGGGTGTGATCATTTCAATCGAAGTGAAAGAAGGTCAGTCGGTCAGCAACGGGCAGGAACTCTACGTGCTGGAAGCGATGAAGATGAAAAATTCGATCAAGGCGAATCGGAGTGGCAAGATTGCCTCCGTCCATGTTAATTCTGGTGATTTGGTGAAACATAACCAGCCTATCATAACTTTCGAAGAATAGGGGGGTCAATGGATTTCACCCAACTATTACAAGACCTGAGCAAAGGATTCGAGGCTTTCACCTGGGGTAACGCTGCCATGATCTTGGCAGGGCTTGTGTTGATCTACCTGGCGATCTGGAAAGAATATGAACCCGTGTTGCTTCTGCCGATTGGCTTCGGATGTCTGCTCGCAAACCTGGGCATGTCCAACGAAGTCGGATTTATGAAAGTAATTTACGCTGCAGGCATTAAGACCGAGCTCTTTCCACTTCTGATTTTTGTGGGCGTGGGTGCCATGATCGACTTCAGTCCGCTGCTTTCTCAACCCAGCCTGGTTTTGCTGGGGGCAGCCGGACAGTTTGGGATCTATTTCACCCTGATCCTGGCTATTCTGCTGGGTTTTCCCCTGAACGAAGCCGCTGCCATCGGCAGCATTGGCGCCATTGACGGACCGACCGCAATTTTCGTTGGTGAAAGGCTTGCTCCAAGCATCATTGCGCCAATTGCAGTTGCAGCCTATTCGTATATGAGCCTGATCCCAATCATTCAACCTCCAATAATGAGGTTAATGACCTCCCGTAAAGAACGCCTGATCCGCATGGAGTATTCGCCAAAACCGGTATCCCGCCTGACCCTGGTGCTCTTCCCAATCTTGGTCACGGTTTTGGTTGCTTTAGTTGCTCCGGACGCCGCCCCATTGATGGCTGCGTTAATGCTTGGTAATTTACTACGCGAAGCATTAGTAGTCGACCGCCTGAGCAAAACTGCTCAAAACGAGCTGATCAACATTGCCACACTCTTCCTGGGGTTGGCGATCGGCTCAACCATGACTGCCCAGAGTTTCCTGAACCTGGATACCATCAAAATTTTGCTTTTAGGTTTGTTGGCTTTCGTCATCGATACCATCGCCGGCTTGCTATTTGGTAAATTGATGGCGGCTATCACGAAGGGTAAGGTCAACCCCCTTATTGGTGCTTGTGGTATTTCCGCTTTCCCCATGGCAGGGCGTTTATCTGCCAAGATGGCGCTGGAAGAAGACCCAACCAATTTCATCCTGATGCACGCCATGGGCGCGAACACTGCTGGTCAGCTTGGAAGCGTCATTGCCGGTGGCTTGCTGTTGGCATTGGTGACTGGTATTGGTGGGTAGGATTCTGTGTTTCATTCGAAAACGCCTGCAAAAGCAGGCGTTTTTTGTTGGTATGACTTGCCAAGATTATCCAGGATATGGGCGGGTTTGGAGCCTGCCCGTAAGGAAGGAGACATGATGCTCCGTTCTGGTCTACAGATTACTCATAACGCAGGGCGTCCACAGGTTCGAGGTTGGCGGCCTGGCGGGCCGGATACCAGCCAAAGAAGACACCCACCAGCGTGGAGAAAAGAGTTGCCAGTAAAACCGCCTGGATCTGGACAACCGGCGTGAGCGGGGTGCCGGAATTTTTAGCAATAGCGCCAACAATTACCGCAAATGCCCAGCCCAGTGCAATTCCGAAAATGCCTCCGATCAGGCTCAATAAGGCTGATTCGGTTAGAAACTGTAGCATGATATCCGCTTTTCGAGCACCCAAGGCTTTGCGTAATCCGATTTCATTGGTACGTTCAGTCACGGTTACCAGCATAATATTCATGATCCCAATACCACCTACAAGCAACGAAATCCCGGCAATTCCAGCCAACAGAATTGTAAGAATGTTGGTGATTGAGTTGGCGATATCAAGAATATCTTCCTGGTTGGTCAGCGTAAAATCATTGGCTTGCCTGGGTGTCAACCTGTGAGTTTCGCGCAAGATTTGCTTGGCTTCTTCAATTGCCAGGTTGATTGACTGAGCGTCCTGTGCCTGCACAATGATGAATTGAACCGAATCGGGCACTGCTTGTCGGACCACCCGCAATTGCATCGTGGTTATGGGCATATAAGCCTGCATATCCGGGTTGCTGAATTGGGTACCGCCCTGGGCTTTGGTCACCCCAACGATGCGGTACGGAAAGTTGTTTATCCGAACACTGTTTCCAACCACGCCACTGCTCCGACCGAACAATTCTTCTGCCAGGTCGGGTCCAATCACGACCACCGCAGCACGTGTATCCACGTCTGATGCGCTTATGTAGTCGCCCTCATCCAGCTCCACACCAGTCACTTCAGCATATTCTGAATAGCTGCCAAAAATCGAGGTTTGACGATTTGCATCGCCCAAAGTAAAGGAGGCTTGCCCCATCATCACCGGTGTGACGCGCAAAATATGTGGCGCACGTGCACGGTTGGAGAGTGCTTCAACATCGGTGAGTGTGAGCGGTTTAGGATTGGTAATCTCGTCCTGTCCGCCGTTCATCACATAAATGGTGTTTGTGCCAATCGACTCAATTTGACCCAAAATGCTATCAGACGCTCCTGCGCCGATCGATAACATGCCAATAACCGCCCCAACTCCGATCACGATCCCCAAGACGGTCAAAAAAGAGCGCATGCGATTGGAAAAGATGCTGGTCAGTGATTCTTTAAGAACGCGTAAGAAGGACATCAGCGAATCTCCCCTACCACGATTTTGCCATCAAAGAGCCGAATCGTTCGTTGAGCTTTGCTGGCAACCCCCTGATCGTGGGTTACCACCACGATAGTTGTGCCTTTTTCACGGTTCAATTTCAAAAGCAAGTCCAACACTTCCTGCCCCGAAACGGAATCCAGATTGCCAGTGGGCTCATCTGCCAAAATGATGGCAGGGTCATTAACAAGAGCACGCGCAACGGCAACCCGCTGCTGCTGTCCTCCAGAGAGTTCATTGGGTTTGTGATGGAACCGATCTCCCAACCCTACCAGCTCGAGCATCGCCTTGGCACGCTCGGTCATATTGGAAGGGTCATCACTGTAACGTAAAGGTAATTCAACGTTCTCAACGGCGTTAGCGCGTGCGAGCAGGTTGTATTTCTGGAAAATGAATCCGATTTTCCGATTCCGTACTTCAGCCAGTTCGTCATCAACCAGAGTCGAGACCAGAAGACCATCCAGGAAATATTGACCTCCACTGGGACTGTCAAGGCAACCGATCATATTCATCAGGGTCGACTTGCCAGAACCGCTTGGACCCATGATAGCGACCATCTCACCCGGAAAGATATCCAGGCTGACGCCGCGCAACGCGTGAACGTCATTGCCGCCACCAAGTTGATACACTTTGGTAAGGTCTCGGATTTGAATAACCGGGGTCGGTTTGCTGTCAGTCACTTAGGGCATCCTCCGCCCCATCCCAAAGTTGGCGATGATATCAATTGGAGGGTTAATAACGATCGATTCGCCTTCGGCAATATCTGTCGCAAGGACTTCGATAAGTTGATTCGAATATGCGCCAACCGTCACCTGTACCATTTCGAGCTTGCCATCCCGCAGGACATACACATAATTTAAGCCATCACGAGAGAAAATTGATTCCGAAGGAATTACCAGTGTGTTGGGCTTTTCTGCGGTAAGGATGCTCACAGCCGCGGTCATTCCCGGCTTGATCCGCTCAGATTGGTCTTCCATCCGCACTGTGACGAAATAGTTAACAACGCCTGTGCTGCGATCTCCGCTTTCAGAAATATCTGACACGATACCCGAGAATTCTTCTTCAAAGTAGGCATCAAAGAAAAGAGTGACCGGTTGACCGATTTCGATCGAAGAAATATCAACCTCAGAAATCGGGACCTCGACAAACAACTCGCTCATGTCAGCCACCTGGGCTGCCACACTGCCAGGGCTGACCTGGTCTCCCGGATCTTGATTTAGGCTGAGCAGCCTGCCGCTAAAAGGTGCCTTAATGTACTGGCTCTCCAATTGTTTTTCTGCCAGGCTGAGCTGCAATCCCAATTTTTCCACTTCCACAGGGTCAGGACCAAACTGGATTCTTTCCAGGTCCTGCGCCCAAAGAGCCTCATTTTCCTTTTGCAGGTTGAGCTGCTTTTGCAGAACATCGACCTGCCTTGAGATCACCTCTGGATCACAATAATCCAGGGATGCCTTTGTGGTCTGAACCCGGAACCAGCCCGACTCAGTGGGCCAGTTTTGGTAGGCTTCCAAGGCCTTTTCGTAATCGGAACGCAGATTATCCACCCGCCAACTCTCGCAAACACGAGACTCCAGGTTGAGTAATTGCGTTTCAAGATCTGTTATTGCGGTTTGGGCTGTGGCAATATTGTTGTTGATGGTTGCGCGCTGCAGCAAGATATTTGCTTCCAGGTTTTCAAGAGCCTGTGAGGCAGTGATTTTATTCAAGGACGCCTGGATGATCTCTGCAGGCAGGTCCCTTTCATCTAAACTCAGCAATCTCTGACCAGCCTCAACGCTTTCACCAACCGCGACATCATAACCTGAGACTGTTCCACGGCTCTGCCAAAGTAGGGTCACTAATTGACGTGGGCGAACATTGCCAGTGCCATTGATGGTGGTTTGCAGCGTTTCGCGCGCAAAGGGCGTGGTGCGTAAATCAGCAATCGTAGCCTGTATTGCACGCTGTTGGCGAAAATTGATGATTAAAAATATAGCAGCAGCAATCGCCAGCAGGACTAATATAGTCAGCCACCAGCGGGGTTTTCTTTTCTTCTTTGAGGGATTGGGTTCTGTCGTCATAAATTCTCCAGTCAATAATTAAAATTGATCATACAGCTTACGTATTAGAGTTGTGTAAATTCGGGTTAATGGCGTTAGCGGATAACCTTCGAAATCGCCTTGAAGGCAGGATGGCGGGCATCACGCAAGAGGGAGAATAGAATCATTTCGACACTTGATAAATGAACGCCCTCCGCTCTCAATTCGCCTAGCGCGATTTCCTTGTTGACTACTGCGCGAGATGATGTGGCATCAGTAACCATCCAAACTTCAAAACCAGCTTCGTGAAGATCGTTAGCGCTTTGAAAGAGGCAAATGTGGCTTTCAAAGCCGCATAACAAGGCTTGTTTTCTGCCTGTCTGCAGTAAGTCAGCCCGAAGAGTTTCATCTTCCCAGATGCTGAAGGAAGTGCGTGGGTATTCGTGATGCCCAGGGACCAAGGCGCGGATCGCATCCGTGGTGTGCCCGATCTTTTCTGGAGCTTGTGCTGTGAGGAAGATGGGCAGACCTAATTCCAGGCTGCCATGAACAAGTTTCCCGACATTCTCATTAGCTGACTCCGATTCAGCAACCACCTTTGCCAGATTCCCTTGCACGTCGATGACTACAACAAAACAATTATTGATATCAAGCACTTTTTCCTCCGCATTAATATAGCCATTATAATTTGTACCCAAGGTGAATATGAAACCAGCACAAGCTTTCGATGTTATTGTTGACGCAGTTAAATTATGGTGGAGCGACTGGGGCAACCAGGTGGTGGTATCCCTGGTAGCAATCTTGTTGAGCCTGACGGTGGTTTTGTTCCCGGCTGCTCTTTTTGGTATTTACCACGAATCGCTTGACCTCAGCCACCGCGATCGAACTGGTCTGATTGGATTTTGGAAGGGCTTCAAGCAGTATCTCCCGAAAAGCCTTGGTTGGGGCGGCATCAATCTGATTGTGATCCTCGTTTTGGTAACGAATGTTTGGTTTTATTACAATTCCCTGTTGGAAAGCGCTCCATTTCTAACGATTGTAACCATCCTGATGGGCATACTTTGGTTGATTTGGCAGTTTTTTAGCGTCTCCTGTTTCTTTTTACAGGAAGAAAAGTCTCTCAAGGTAGCCTGGAGGAATGGTTTTATCACAGTGCTGAAGCAGCCTCTCTATGCTCTGGTCATCTCGTTGGTGATGCTGGCTCTGCTGGCGCTTTCGTTCACCGTGTACATTCCCCTGGTTTTGGGCAGTATTCCTCTAATTGCGATTCTTGGTCTGAAAGCGGTACAAGCGACAATCAAACAGCCCTGATCTTGACGGTTTTTCACATTACCTGGCAAGGTCTTGACCGGCAGGTCTCCCAAAACGTTTCTATAGGCAATACACTTGCATAAACTCCGCTTTACCCACCCCATCCTCTGTTATACTTAATGTGTTGCTGAACTAGCATTTTGGAGTTGTAAAATGGCCAGAAAAGTACTCGGTTATATAGAATTAGTCTGGACTTGTGACAGTTGCGGGACCCGAAATCCTGGTGCAATTCGGTCATGTACATCCTGCGGGGCACCCCAGCCAATTAATGTCAAATTCGAACGGGTGGACCCGGCTACATTCAACTTTATCAAAGATGAAGCTCTGGTCCGCATGGCGAAGTCCGGCCCCGACAAACACTGCCCCTACTGCGGCACCCGAAACCTTGCTGAAACCCAGATCTGCGTGGAATGTGGTGGGGATCTGACAGTTGGAGCAACCTCAAGACCAGCCGGGGTGGTTTTGGAAGAAGAACAAAACCTATCGCAAGCTACTTCCAAAGCTGTGGAGCGAAAACCACTGCCTAAATGGGCTTTAATTGTCATAGCGCTTGTGTTGCTTTCGTGCTGCATTTTAGGTGCTATGTATTTCAGCCGAATGAACCAGACCGATCAGTTGGATGCTACCGTTTCTCAAGCTTATTGGCAGCGACAGGTAGCGGTTGAAGCTTACCAGATGGTTCGTGCAGGTGATTGGGAAGCCAACATCCCCAACAATGTGCAGACTTATGATTGCCAATTGCGTTATCGTTTCGATTCCGATGTCCCAAAAGCAAATTCTGAGGAAGTCTGCGGCACGGCATACACGATCGACACCGGCACAGGTTTGGGTGAGGTAGTGCAGGATTGTTATTACAAGGTATACGAGAATTATTGCTCCTATGAGACCATGCAATGGGTGGTGGTTAACACGCTGGTGGAAGATGGCTACGGTACCAATGCAATTTGGCCAAGCACAACTCTAAGCACCAGTCAACGCCTTGGTAATTCGACCGAACGCTATACCATCAGCTTTTCAACCGCTTCGGATGAATTCCAGTACACCACCAGCGATTACAGCTTGTTTCAACAAGCTGTTCCTGGCAGTAATTGGGTAATTGAAGTCAACGGATTTGGGGATGTAACAGCCGTAAGCTCGGATTAATCCTCAATAAGCTCAGAATTAAAAAGGAAAGCCGGCTTCAACAACGGAAGCCGGCCTACGAAATTCATTAATAAAATAAGGTTTAGAACGCGTCGATTTCGAGCCAGCGGTCGGCATTTTTGAAGGCATAAACCGGGGCCCAGGCAAGACCAAAGAATTCCACCACTACGTCTTTTTTCAAAGGTTTGACGTAAATCTCCTCGATATCCACAGATTTTTCCTGAGTTTTGCTTTGATACTCTTCGATATCCTGCTGCATCATCGCGTCCAACTCCGCCAATTGGGATTTGTACCTTTCGATCATCGCTTCCGATTCTTCGACGTTGGCTTTCGCTGTGGCGGTCATACGCCGCTTGGTTAGCGAGCTATTGATGCTTTTCTTTCGTTTGCCAAGCAAGCCTATGACTGTCTGTAAACCTGTGCCAGCCTCCTCAATGCGGCGGTGACTGAGCGTCTGTTTGTCCTTTTCAAGTGCCATTTCTTCCTTGATCAGCTTGTCTTCAATCGACTTCTTCTGTTTGGCATATTTCGCCTGGATCGCTTCGATGCCATCATCAAGGGAAGTTCTACCAGCCTGTTGGGTTCGGGCAACAAACTCCTCCTTACTTTCACCGACCTCTGAGACCAGCTTCAGATCCGGGTTGCGATAGAGTGTCAACTGGTAATTGCGGTAGAGCCAATCTGAAAAATCAATGGAAAGGTCAGCAACATTCTTCTCATCGTCAAACGGATAGACCAGTTCTGCGAAGGTTGCTTCCGGTAATGGACGAGAATCAAAATCTTTGGAAGGCATTTCATCCACCTGAAAATCCTGCCACTGCACCAGCCCACGGGTCTGCAATTCGGGCATCAAAACAGTAACGCGTTTTTGAGTGTTGACATTGTAGGTCCGGTTGGCAAACCAGATTTGCGCCTGACCAATTAGAGCTGGTCGGTAATGGTAACGCGGCTGAGTTGTTGGCGCGATTCCGCGATCGGCAGCCTGTTTGTAGGCATCTCCGAGGCTCATCTTGACAGGCAGATAGAAGACATCCACCTTGGAACCGAGAACCGGTTGAGTTGAACTACCTGGGAGGTTTCCATTACCGCCACCTACGACGTCTTGAGCAGTAACGGTTTGCCCGGTTCCATTTTGTGCAGCAGAAACCATACGTACGTCCGCGCCAGCCAGGCGGTTGAGGTCTTCCAGCTTGTTGCGAGTGATCGGACCCGGCAAATAGTTCATTGCCCAGCGTGTGGTGAAAATTTCTGGTCCCTTGGCATGCACATTATGCAGAAGGAAGACCCGTTTACCCAGGGCAGAGATGGTATTGTCAAAATATGGGCGGTCAAAATTACCAGATACATTGGTAAGCCCGTCCAATAAGCGCTGCTTATCCTGGTCGGTCTGCAGTTTACCGATGATCCACGTACCTGCATTCGATAAGGCTTTGTAATCTAGATCGATCGGGTTTTGCGTGGAGAGAACCAGCCCAACGCCAAAAGCGCGTGCCTGTTTGAGCATGCGCAAGATGATCGGTTTGCTAGGCGGGTTGGCAACCGGAGGCAAATAGCCAACGATTTCATCAAAATAGACCAGTGCCCGCAGGTCAGTGGTGCCCGATTGCGTGCGCATCCAGGTCTCAACGGCAGAATAGAGCAGGGTCACAAAGAACATACGCTCGGCATCTGCCAGGTGTGCCAGGTAAAAGATGCTGTGCTTGGGCTTGCCATCCGGCGAGTAAAGCAAGTTGGCAATGTCCAGCGGCTGACCTTCCAGCCAACTCTCGAAAGATGGCGAGGCAATGAAATTATTGAGCAGCATTGCCAGTTCGAAACGGTCTTTTTCGGGATAGAACTTGGAAACGGCGAAGACGCCAAGTTTCTCAAAAGGCGGATTTTGAACCTGCAAAATCAAGCTTTCAAGGTCCAGGTCCTGACCTTCGCTCCAGGCTTGTTCAAAGATATTGGACATTAAGATGTGTTCGCGGGAACGAACTGGGTCGATACCTTTGAACCCAACCAGTTCCAGCAATGCTGTAACGGTGCTGCTGATCGATTCACGCAGCATTTCCTTGTTTTCTTCCCATTCGATTGCCGGGGCTTTCAGCGAAGACAGGATACTAACCGGAATAGCTGAGTCTGAACCTGGTGTGTAGAT
>JBCFBG010000084.1:0-4393 GCA_038562515.1 Anaerolineaceae bacterium | reverse complement strand
ATATTCGAAGCGGACAGGAGACTAAAGAGGGTTTTTCAACTGGCAGAATTCTATAACTAACAATACACTCTACCCCGCTTGATCCGCAGTCCTCTTCGAGGCTGGGATCTTCGACGGACCCACTACCCTGTCGGGCACTTCGCCTCGAGGGAGGGCTATATACACTCTCCCCCGCTTAGTCCGCAGTCCTCTTCGATGCTGGGATCTTCGACGGACCCTCTACTCTTGCGGGCACTTCGCCTCAAGGGAGGGCTATATACACTCTCTCACTTGACCCACATCGCTCTTTGAAGCTGGAATCTTTCTTTGGCCCGTGCCAGATACCTGGTCAAAACCTGCAGATCGGCAAGCCGGAATTCACCTCAAATTCGATAAAAATTATTTCACAGTTAAAGTCGATTTGACAAGATTTACTAAGAAGATATAATCATATTCATGGTATTGAATATAAAGAAATCGCCAACAGAGAATAAGGTGCCTTTCGAATCCCAGGTTTCGATTCTCAAAGCGTTGACCCATCCGGCAAGAATAGCCATCCTCTATATCCTACGGGATGGGGAACATTGTGTCTGCCATCTCTCTGCCTATCTGGGCTTCCGCCAGGCTTACATCTCACAACAGCTTTCGGTTTTGCGTGAAGCAGGGCTCATCCAGGATCGGCGGGATGGCTGGAATATTTACTACCGTGTGGTGAATCCGCTGATTTTTGAAGTGTTGGATGCTGTTGAGGTAATGACTGACGAACAGATTTCATTCCCGCCTACTTCTCAAAGCAATTGTTCCTGTCCGCATTGCAGCCCAAAAGATGAGACTGCAGGCTGACCCAATCTAAAATTTTTAGGAGATTTTTTAATGATAATTATCAAAGTTCTTGGTTCTGGCTGCAATAATTGTGTCCGTCTTGCTGCTAATGCCCATCAGGCTGTCGAAATGCTGGGCGTTGAGGCTGTCGTCGAGAAGGTGACAGACTATAACGAAATTCATAAATACCCGATCCTTGCCACACCAGGACTGGTCATCAACGAAAAACTGGTCTCTGCCGGCAGAATCCCCGAGCCTGCTGAAATAGCTGGTTGGCTAAAAGTCTGATCGAACAAGGCGGGTTCCTTTCAGAATCCATTTTTTTCTGCCTGCAGGTTATGCAAACTATTGAATATTAAAGAAGGCAATTAAATGACAGATTATTTGGAAACACAAGTAGACAAATTCACATTCAAAGTTCCAACCGACCGCTACTATAACTCTTTTGGGGTTTGGGCGAAGGCAGAGGGGAACCACATACGCATCGGACTTTCCGATTACTTGCAGCAGTCCAGTGGAGACATTGCCTTTGCGGATGTCAGACCAACGGGAACCGTCCTGTCGGTTGGAGATGAGGCTTCCGATATCGAGACCATTAAAGTGGACATTTCAATCCCCAGTCCGCTGGCTGGCAAGATCGTGCGGGTCAACCCCTTGATGGAGACTGCGCCTGAAACCATTAATCTGGATCCATATGGTGAAGGATGGCTATGCGAAATTGAGCCTTTAGATTGGGAAAGTGACCTTCAAAATCTAATGGATCCGGATGCTTATTTCGTTCATGTGAAGCAGCAGGCAGAGGAAGAAGTTAATAAGAATGAGTGACCCCAAGAAAGTAATCATCGTCCCATGCAGTGGAATTGGCAAGTCGTTTGGAACGGTCAGCCGAGTAGCTGCATACCAGGTTACCGAGGATGACAGACCTGATACTACCCAGTTAATTCCATTATCTCTTCTGGTGCTTGGCGATGAAGAGGCGCTGGCTGCTTTAGCCGAGAACCCTGCCATCACCATTGATGGTTGTCAGCTGGCTTGCGCGACCAAAATGGTACGTGAGTCTGGCGGGGAAGTCAGGAAGGAATTAGCAGTTTTAGAGTGTTTCCGACGCCATCGTGACCTTAAACCACAGGGCATCGGAGAGTTGAATGAGGGTGGTCAGAAGCTGGCCTCCGTGCTGGCAGAAGAAGTGGATGCCGCGGTTGACGCGCTGAACCAGGAAGGACCTGAAAATGCCTGAACTACCAAAGAAAAAGGTTGGTATTGTGGCCTGTTCGGGCGAAGAACTGGCGGAAGGTACCGTTTCCCGCCTGGCAGCGCTCAAGGTCCTCGAAAAAATGCGTCCCGAAGATACTGTCACCATTTGCCTGCCGCTATTTCTTGCCGGTGGGGAAGGTGACCGCGCTTTTGCCAAGTTTTATCCCACGATCACCATTGATGGCTGTGACAAACGCTGTGCTTACCGTGCCACCGAGAAGTATTCCAACAAACCAGCAGGGAGCATCGTGATCACAGACCTGATCGCCCAGCAAAACCTGGCAAAGCCTGAAGGAAAGCGTAAGCTTGACACTGCCGGCGAACTGGCTGTCGAGGCGGTTGCCGAGCAGGCCGCCCTCCAAGTCGATGAGTTGCTTGGCAGGCATTGGAGCCGTCGTGAAGGCGCTTTCACGCCTACCCAGTCAACTTCTGAAATACAGAAGGAAGTGACAGCGACCTGCTCGTGCGGTTCTGGAATACCAATCCAAACCTTTATTATTGATGACAAGAAAGTTACGCTGCTCGCTTTGCCGCTCATTTTTCAAAACTTTTATGAGCGGAAGCAGATTCCTTCTGAGCCTGTGCTGAAGGAAATTATGGAAATGGTCAAGATTTACAACGAAATTGAAGTCACTATGGAAACAGCCATAACCAAGGAAATTGAACAGGCATACCTGGCATACTGGCAGGAAAACGAGACACATCATGAGCAGAACTGAAGTTTTTAACACAACAGTCAATTGGACTGGCGGACATTGGGGGCATCTCGTCCTGGGTAATGGGCCGGAAATGGATTTTTCTGCCCCGCCAAACGCCCAGGGTCATGCCGGAGTTTATACTCCCGAGGATGGTTTCGTGGCTGCTGCAAATACCTGCGTCATGCTGATGTTTATCTGGGCAGTCGAGCGTTACAAGCTAAACTTGCTCTCCTATGAGTGTCGCGTCGAAGGCACCAAGCTGATTGAACTGGATAGGACGGAAATCTTCACCCATCTCCGCTTCTGGCCTGTCATCCGTATCTCAGCAGGCGAGGAAGACCCAGAGGTTGTACGTTCGCGCGCCTTGAGGGCGTTGCAGTCTGCGCAAAAATACAGCCTGATCGCCAATTCAGTGAAGTCCGAAATTATCATCGAACCCCAGATTGAAATTAGCTGATATCGAAAGGATGAATCGATGAACCCTCAAGGTTTGATTGAACAGCAAGTTGTGCCAAGGCCCGTTGTTTTGGATTCGGCACAAAAGTTTTGCCAGGTGTTTATGGAAATTCCGCAATATAAAGCTTATGAGCAAGCCAATGCCGACCTGCGCGATGACGCCGAAGCCCACGCGGCAGCCCAAGCTTACAGTCAAAAGCTTGGCTCTCTGCGTATTCCGATAAAGCTGAAGACTGTGAGCGAAAAGGACAAACTCGAGTTGCAGAACTTGAAAGACGCTTACGATCAAACGCCTTCTGTGATTGCCTTTAACAAAGCGGATCAAGAATTGCGAGCCGTTGCGCAACAACTTGGCGACATCCTGTCACAGTCCATTGATATGGATTTTGGCAACCGCTGCCGTCAACCCGACCCTTGCTGATAAGGAGAGATAATGACCAACCCAATGGATGAAATACCTGGCGAATTGCTGGATGTTACCCTTAAACTGGCAAATAACCTTGCCCAGTCCGAACCATTTATGCGTTTGAAAAAGGCAAACCGCAAGGTGGAAGCCGACCCACAAGCTGCCCAATTGCGGACAGAATTTTCACATCTGCAGATGAAAGTGCGTGCTCAACAATACACCTCAGATTACTCGCAGGAGGATGTCATAAGGCTGCGCTCATTACAGGACCTGGTCTACAAAAATCAGGCGCTTAAAGAACAAGCAGCAGCACAGGAAGATGCCGTCAATTTGTTAAGGGATGTGAACCAGTTGATCAGCGGGAATATCAAAATGGATTTCGGAGCTCTGACCAGACGCGTCTCTGATGATTGAGTTCTGATTTCAACCAGAAGTTGAAGAAAAAAGCAGCTATAAAAAAGGCCTGAGTTTACAGGTCTTTTTCGTTGCTTGGTAAAGGTAACCTTCTGTGTTTCCTCGCTAATGGATGAAATTCTAAAAAATTAAAAAAGAGACCCGTGAAGGTCTCTTGTAGGGCGGGTGGGGGTCGAACCCTCACAGTGTCACCACCGACGGATTTTAAGTCCGTTGCGTCTGCACTCCCTTTGGTCGCCGCCTCACCGCCCCATTTGTGGAGTAACTTACCATCGTTTTGTGTATTTGATAATGATAGTTTGGAGGCAATTTGAATCAGAGTTGCTGTGGTTCCACCTCGCAAGGTGGATTGAAGTCCAACCGA
>JBCFBG010000005.1:32794-53113 GCA_038562515.1 Anaerolineaceae bacterium | reverse complement strand
TAACGGTGCTGCTGATCGATTCACGCAGCATTTCCTTGTTTTCTTCCCATTCGATTGCCGGGGCTTTCAGCGAAGACAGGATACTAACCGGAATAGCTGAGTCTGAACCTGGTGTGTAGATCGTGTAATCAACACTGTTTACCAGTTTTTCCATGCGAGCACGATCGATACCAGAACGTTCGGTGCCCTTCTTCCAGGACGCGGCAGCGGCTTCAGCAGCCTGTTCAACTGTCTGACCTTCACGCTTGGCGGCATCAGCATCCACCCAGGGCGCAAATTCTGAAGGAAGGAAATCCGGGAAATGAAGGACGTGGTTGGTGAGGTCGCCTTTGGGGTCAATCAAAATTGCCGGAATACCCTTAAGAGCGGCTTCTTCCAATAGGATGATACCCATACCGGTCTTCCCAGAACCGGTCATACCGGTAATGACCATATGCGTGGTGAGATCTTGCGGGTCATAATAGGTCAGCTTGTCGGGGATGATCGCCTGAGTTTTCAGGTCATAAGTATTGCCAAAATAAAATTCTGAAGGATCGATTTCCATCGTAAATTCTCCCTTTCTTTTGTCAGGTAGGTAAATTATAGTACAGTCAGTATTAATTGTGCGTTAAGCGGGAACGACTGCCAGCCCAATGATAAAACCTAAAAAAATTCATCAGGATCAAACCCAAGCAAAGTCGGTATCACTGCCGTTGCAAGCGAGAAATCCATGAAAGCTGTAATCGGGTTGGGAACTGCTATGGCGCGGATGCCGGCGCGATGGGCTGCCAACACGCCATTTTGAGAATCTTCAAAAACAAGAGCATTTTGCGCAGAAACGCCTAACTTTTCCAGCACTTTCAGAAAAATATCGGGGTCAGGCTTGGCATTTTCTACATCATCAGAGGTTACGATAACATCAAATTCATCCAGGAGACCAAGGCGGGCAAGGTTAGAGCCCACCCACGAATAAGACGCGCTAGAACCCACTGCCAGCAAATAGCCTTTCGCTTTTGCACTCGCGATGAGATCGACCACGCCTTCCATCGCCTCCATTGTTTTAGCATTCTGGTAAGCCTTTTGTCGATATTGCGCGCGAATCTGTTCAAAAGAACGACTTTCGCCTTCACGATCAGCCAGGGGCTGCGCTGGATCAAACACAAGAGAACCACTGGTTCCAACCGACCCACGATGAGCATCGATATCAAAAGGTAAACCAACCTGAGCGTAAAGGTCTTCCCAAATTTTGACCTCGGCTGTTTCGGTGTCGAGGATCAAACCATCGAAATCAAATATCAGTGCCCGTCTGGTGAAGTTATCTTCTGACATTCTGCCTTCCCCAGTAACCTGCTCGCAGTGGTGTTACATCTTCAATGGTGACAAACGCTTCCGGATCGGTATCCTGGACAATTTTCTCTATGCCAGCAACATCTTTTCTTCGAACTGATAGATCACTGATGCAAACAGGACCATCTTTCCCCTGAGCAGGAATTTCGGTAACTGCAAAGTCATTATCCCGAAGGGCTTTTGCCACTTCGGCACCTTTGAATTTACTGATAACACTCATGTGAGAATAGCCGACAGCGAGTTTTCTTTCAATATACATTCCAACCACGTTACCGGTAGCATAACCAGCTGCATATCCAATGATGTAAAGGAAGTTGGACATGTCATTTAACACAGCACCAACTGTGAGCACAAACAAAACAGACTCAAAAAAGCCCAATATCCAGGCAATGCCGCGTTTTCCACGCATGGTAAGCATGAAACGCAAGGTGTCCATCGTGATGGAAAGCACCCTGACCGAAAAGATCAAAAGTGTTGTGCCAATTGCTTGCCAGGTGAATATTTCTGCCATGATTTGAACCTCCATCGATACTATTACAAAACCGTCTGCAACAGTATCATACCATTGCAGACGTATTCATTTTCAGAAATCTTCTCACATTTCCAAGAAAAGCGAGGTTTATTTTTGGGTGTTTTGCCAACCCTATTTTTCAGTTACTGCGCTTGAGGTTTCCTCTTTTGCAGATTCCCAGCATGGTTGGTAAAGATTGTTTGTGTATTCTTTGACCATACGGGTCATCGAAAATTGTGGGGATACAGTACGGATGGTTTCCCTGATCCGTTCAATCCAATCCCCTGGCAAACCATCGCCGGAGCGTTTTGTGTAATAGAGCGGCACAATTTCGTTCTCGAGTGTATCGTAGAGGCTGAGAGCATCAGCTTCGTCTTGCAGGTCCTGGTTGTCGTAGTGGGTGTCGTCACCAATTGCCCAACCATTTTTACCGTTGTAGCCTTCTGCCCACCAACCATCCAGGACGGAAAAATTGAGGGTTCCGTTCATGCCAGCTTTCATTCCACTGGTACCGGAAGCTTCGCGAGGTCGGCGTGGGGTGTTGAGCCAAATATCAACGCCTTGAACCAAATGGCGCGCCATGTCCATGTCATAATCATCCAAAAAGACCAGGCGACCACCATTACGTGAGCTCTTGACATGGCGGTAGACTTCCTGGATCAAACGTTTGCCAGGCTCGTCGGCGGGGTGAGCTTTGCCAGCAAAAATAATTTGAACAGGTTGTTCCTCGTTTGTAACAATGTTCATCAGGCGTTCGTAATCTCTGAATATCAAGTTCGCACGTTTGTAGGTTGCAAAACGACGGGCAAAACCGATGGTAAGCGCCAAGGGATCAAGCAAGACGCCGCTGGCGACGGTTTGAACAGGATGAACGCGATCGTGCCCCCACTCGCCGCGAGCACGGGCAACCATGTAACTGACCAACTTGCGTTTCAAATGAATGCGGACCTGCCAAAGTTCATTGTCAGGAATTGTGTTGATCCGTTCCCACATTTCAGGGTCGTCCAGACGTTCTTTCCAATCAACATCGAGATATTTATTGTAGAGATCAGCGAGCCTACGCGCTAACCAGGTGCCGGTGTGAACTCCATTGGTGATGTAGCTGATGGGCACATCCTCGGCAGCTGTCTCCGGCCAAAGGTAATTCCACATCTTGCGAGATACTTCACCATGAAGCTTGGAAACGCCATTGCGGTAGTCGGAAAGCCTCAGTGCCAATACTGGCATACTGAAAACCTCATCCGACCAGTCGGTGTGGATTTTTGCCAGATCCATAAATTGATCCCGGTTTAACCCCAGCTTGCCCCAATAGTTCGTGAAATACTTGTCTATCAGCCAGGTCGGAAATTCGTCGTTGCCAGCTGGAACGGGTGTATGAGTCGTAAAAATGCTGGAATTCTTAACAATCTCCTTGGCTTCTTCCAAGCTATGTCCCTTGTCGTTCATCAACTGGTTCATTCTCTCCAACGTCAGGAAGGCGGAATGACCTTCGTTCATATGGTAGATTGTTGGACTATAACCGAGTCTTTGCAAGGCGCGCAGCCCGCCGATACCCAGCAGCATCTCCTGAGAAATGCGAAGTTCAGGATCGCTGATGTAGAGTTTGTCGGTCAGTTGGCGATCCTGGGGATTGTTTTCGGGAATGTTGGTATGCAAAAGAATCAGGGGTACGCGTCCAACCTGAATCTCGTAGAGTCTTGCCCAAACAGCACGACCGGGCAGGTCGATTGAGATTTTGATAGGCTCGTGCTTTTCATCGAACAAGGCAACAATCGGCATATCTTCGAAATTGATTTCAACGCTATGAGCTTCCTGCCAGCCATCTTCAGTGATGCGCTGAGAGAAGTACCCGTAGGTGTAAACAAAGCCAACAGCAGCCAAAGGAAGCCCAAGATCACTGGCTTCTTTCAAATGATCGCCCGAAAGGATGCCTAAACCGCCGGCATAAACCATCAAAGATTCATGCAACCCATATTCAAATGAGAAATAGCCAATCGTATCGCCACAATTGTTGGGATAATTCTGATTAAACCAGGTGTCTTTGCGGGTCATGTAAGCGTCAAAATCTTTTACGATTTGATCGTAACGATTGAGGAAGTAGCGATCTTTGATCAGGTCTTCAAACTTGGCTCTTTCTACTGTTCGAAGCATAACGATTGGGTTGTGATTGCTCAATCTCCATTTGAGAGCGTCTACCTCTTTGAAGAGCCGGGCAACCTCGGGGTTGCCAACCCACCAGAGGTTGTGGGCGATATCGCCCAATCTCTTGATGCGGTAAGGCAAATCAAAACTGTTGGGATACTCCCGAATTATTTTATTAGTCATCTATATTCTCCTATTCGTGCCCCTAACACGGGTTAGTACTAATGTATACACGAATTCCCATTATACCCAGTTTTTGAAATGGGAGTGCTTACTTTCCGGTATACCCTGGTGCAGTGATTATCTGGATCCGGCAAAGCCGGCGATCTGACATTCGGCTGTAAAGGCGTTGGTCCAACTCATCTGGTAAGACGGACGAAGTAATTACAGTGGGAAGCTCCGCGTTGTAGCGGTAGTTAAAAAGTTGATAGAGCTTTTCGCGTGCCCAAGGAGTCGCCGATTGGGTTCCGAGGTCATCGAGGATCAAGAGTTGGGCAGTGCGCACTTCGCTGAAGCGTTTATCCAGGCTGATACCGCTGTTGGGAGCAAAAGCAGCCCGTAGGTGGTCAAGCAGATCTGGAACCACGATGAAAAGCGGTGGCGAGCCTTTGGCAGCCTGGTAGTTGCCAATGGAGGCTGCCAGGTGGGTCTTTCCGCAACCATACGTGCCATGCAGGCTCAGCCAACCTTTGGGGTTTTCAGCAAACGCCTGGGCAGCTTCAAAAGCTTCCTGGAGAGAATTAATGTCTTCCTTGCGTGAGCCTTCGTCCTTGCGGAAACTGAAATTGCCAAAGGTTTGGCGGGAGTGCAGGTGCAGGGTGGACAGTTCGGGATGCCCAAATTCATCTGTGGGATTGCGAAAATCTGGCGCAAAGATGTGAACGTGGGTCACCAAGTCGGGGTCAAGTAAACGCGAATGGATGCGCCCCTCAAAATCGGTAAGCTGCTGATTGCTGGTAATAACCGTTGGAAGGCGGTTGATGTAGCGCGAATTGATAATTTGATACAATTTCTCCTCTGCCCAGGGGGTAGAGCTTTGCGTACCAAAGTCGTCCATCACCAAAAGAGCAGCATTTCGGATTTCGTTGAATCGATCTTCATAATTGGAATCACCGGAGGTAGAAAAGGAAGAACGCAGCCAATCCAGCAGGTCGGGCACTGTGAGAAAAATGGTAGGCGTGCCCATGGAAACCGCCTGATTCGCAATTGCTGCCGCCAGGTGGGTTTTGCCAGATCCGTAACCTCCAGTCAAGAGGAGCCAGCCTTTTTGAGTGCCAGCAAAGTTTTGGGCGGAATTGAAAGCTTGCTGCAGTGAGTTTGCCTGGGTTGCGCCCAGACCCACTCTGCCCCTCGGCATAAAATTGGAAAAAGTGAGATCGACCAGCGAGCCAAGGTTACTGAGCTGAAAAAGGTGCTCTTGTTTCAGGGACTGAATGGAGTTCAGACGGCAGACGCAAATCTCGCTCTTACCAAAGCGCGGATCATGCATGGGCACATCGTAGCCAATAAAACCGATCCCGTGACAAATCGGGCAATCGGGGTCTCCAGGACCATCCAGAATCCTGGTTGGTTCTGCCACCGGCTCAGCCACCTTTGTGGTGTCTTTTTTGCTCGAGGTAGAGCTTCCTAAATTGGTCGAGATCTCGCTTACCTTCTTCATTTTTTCCCTTGCGTCCTTTTTCTTGCCAGTTGCGCAGGATTGCCTGCACATATTTCCAGTTTCGGGCATTGTACTCGACTGCTTCTTTCATGGCATCTTCGATCCAATCTATGGCATAGGTATCCATATCTACCTTGATCGTTTCTGCCATCATCGGTGTCAGCGCGCCGAAATTATCTTCGTAAAGTTTAAAAAGGTTGGGTCGTTCTGTGCCAGGTAAAATCTTCGCCAGGCGATAGCCTGCTACCTGCTCAGGGTTCTCGTGCAAGCTGTGGAATATTTCCAGCCCTCTGGGTGTTCCTGGGATCAAGTAGGTCTTCTGCTGGTTGTGAGGGTCAGTCCACAAAAACAGCAGTCCTGACTTGTGCAGCTCATCCAAAGCCTGCTGCAAACGTAGTTGCTCGGTTTGGTAGAGTGCGGGCAGACTGGCTTTGAAGTCAAACACCAGGGCAACTTCGCTTGCTTGTTCCTGTTTACTCATCCATTGAAAAAACGCAATGAGAACCAGGATACCATCAGCACTCAGCTCTTGCACGCAGTCGATAAAATTAACAGGCAGCTCGAGTTGCGTTGTTTTTTCTGAAAGTGCTGGTTTTGTGATGGTTGCCATGCTATGTTTAGCTCACGTACGCCTTATCTTTAAATTGAGCCAACCGTTCCAGAAAAACCAGTTCCACTCCGGGATGTACCGGACCGTTTCGGTGTTTGGCTACCGCGACCTTGGCGATATTGTGATATGGGCTGTCTTTGTCATCCATATGAGGTCGGTTGATAAACATGACGATGTCAGCATCCTGTTCCAAGGAGCCGGACTCACGCAGGTCAGATAGGATTGGATTCTTATCCTGTCGCTGTTCGACAGCACGGGAAAGCTGAGCAGCGGCAAGCACTGGCACGTTCAATTCACGAGCCAAAATCTTCAGTTGTCTGGAGATGTAAGAGACTTCCTGCACACGGTTTTCTGAACGACGATCCCCGGACATGAGTTGCAGGTAGTCGATGATCACCAGGTCGAGCGTGTGCTCATCTTTGAGGCGGCGGCATTTGGCACTAAGTTGGAGTGGCGTGATACCAGGCGTGTCATCGATAAAGATGTTGACGTTTTCAAACTTGGAAATCGCACTGGCAAAACGGTCCGCTTCTTCCACAGAGAATTGTCCGGAACGTAGTTTTTGTGAATCGATGTTGGTCTCTTGTGCCAGCATACGCTGGAGTAGTTGTTCAGCGGACATTTCCAGTGAAAACATGGCAACATTTCGGCGTAAAACCATACCGACGTGTTTTGCGATACCGATCATGAAGCCGGTCTTTCCCATGCCAGGTCGCCCCGCGATAATGATGAAGTCAGATTTGTGTAAACCATCTAAAACGCCGTCAACATCCCTGAGACCAGTCTTGAGTCCGCCTATTCCCTCATCATTTGCACTCGCTTCAGAAACCTGCTCCATATAACTTCTGGCGACATCTCCAATCGGAAGCAAATCCCGTTTATAACGGTTTTCGCTGACGCTGAAAATTGAGCTCTCAGACTTATCGATAACCGCATCGAGGTCCATATCTTTGTGATAAGCCAGTTGAGCAATATCTGTGGCTGCTTTGACAAGACGGCGGCGGGTGTTGAGTTCGCTGATGTTTCGGGCATAAGAAACCGCGTGTTGTGAGGATGGAACCCGATTGCTAAGTTGAAGCAGGTATTCCAGTCCACCAACATCCTCAAGTTGCCCGCGGGATGCAAGCACTTCCTGGACCGTCAGCACATCGATGTAATGTTTTTCCTGGTCCAAGGTGATAAACGCATCCCAAATCCACTGATGACGGGGTTGATAAAAATCAGTTGACTCGAGAAAAGGGATGACATCCACAAGTCCATCCGGGTCGATCATGATCGAACCAAGCAGCGCTTCTTCCATTTCCCGATCATGCAGTTTGTTCTCGCTGATCGAGACAGTCTCATCAGATTTCTGATACAAATCGTCCACACCTGCTCCTGTTATTTGAACTAAAACGGTACATCCTCGTCCGGATCGGAATTTGTAGGAGGCTCTGGATTCGAAGAATCATCTGGATTGCTCCCATTCTGAAGATCATCGAAAAAATCTTCAAAAACCGAGAGATCGCCTGGCTCTTCCAACTCTTCCATTGGCTCATCGTTATCGTAAATCATGATATCTTCCGGCATGATTCCGACCTCATTCAGGATCTCTTCGTCAACAAAAATCGGAGCCCCTGTTCGAACCACCAATGCAAGGGCATCAGAGGGTCGACAATCAATAAAAAAGGTTTTGTCGGTTTCAATCACGATATTTGCATAATAGGTCTCGCTCACCAATCCGGTTACTTCAACCCGCAATAAGCGCGCACCCAACTGGTGTAAAAGCGCAAGCACCAAGTCATGTGTAAGCGGTCTGGCTACGGCGATATTCTGCAGTGCGATCGTGATCGATTCAGCTTCAAACAAACCAATCCAAATTGGCACATATCGTTCGCTGGTTTTGTCTTTCAAGACGATAATACGGTCCTGGTTGGTCAGACTGACTCTGACGCTGTCAATCTGGCATTCGATCATTTTTCCCATATTTCACCAATTGTTTTTTGATAAATTGTAGACTTAAATTCTAACATGTTTGAACGTCCTTCACCTTAAAAAACAGGACTCATTAAGAATTGAGGAATTTTCGGGGAAAAATAGAAATCAAAGCAGTAACTTCGGATATAATGGTTCTATCAAACCGCTAAAGCACTTGTTGGACTGCGACAAACGGGCGTGAAGAGGAAAAACAGGTGCATTGATAAACCATCGAAAAGAGGCCGTGTTGCAGGAGCCGCAGCAGCAGAATTTATTATTAATTGAGAAGCACCGGAAGTTAGAAATTTGCTTTAATGATGCCCTGCAACGTAAAGGTTATTCTCTTTTACAAGTAAATAGTGGGGGAGAAGGTTTAGTCAGTCTGAACGGCTTCCATCCTGATGTGATCGTCATCAATGCTGCATCACTACGCACCAATGGTCTACGGATTTGCTCCTGGTATCACAATCGCCTACCCACTGTACCGATTATCCTGATTGTCGCAGAAGATGAACCAATCGCGGATGCTGATTGGGTGGATGTTATTATGCATTTACCCTTTACAGTACAAAAATTGGTCAATCGCCTTCGTTCTTTTGAGCCAACATTAAATCATGACTTTTTGGTAAGGGGGGTTTTGCAGCTCAACCCCAAGACCCGTATGGTCACTTACATCGACAAAAGCACCTATTTGACTCCGCGTTTGACCTTGTTGTTAAGAGTTTTCATGGAAAATCCATTAAAACCACTTACGCGTGAGGAGCTATTCAAACGCGTTTGGGAAACAGATTATACCGAAGACACCCGTACGCTGGATGTGCATATCAGTTGGCTGAGAAAAGTGCTCGAAATTGACAGTACCAACCCGCGATTGATCAAGACCGTACGCGGGGTTGGATATATGCTCAATTTGTAGTTCCCCGTCCATCATAAGATTTTCAGATAAACTCAAGGGGGTCACCCTGCATGGGTAATGGAGCCATGTCTCATCGCAGGGAATGGCACTGCCCTGTTCCTATTTTTCACCTGATGAACAAAACCTACCCGTACGTAATAGAGAACATTAATCAAGTATGTCGACGGGGTCAGCACCCAAACACGTGCCAACCTGGATAGCCCCGCGTATCCAACCGTGATCCATCGGAATAGGCTTGTTTTTGCCGGCCACTTCTTCCAACGACACACTACTCATCGCTCCATCTTTCCTGCAAGCCATTCTCCCAAAGGCACCGTCCATGACCAATTTTAGACTCCACTCTGCCAGTTGGGTAGCCAACAGGCGATCGGCTGCGGTTGGGGTTCCACCTCGGACCAGAGAACCAAGAATGGTAATGTGGGTGTCGATCCCTGTGGCTGAGCCAAGTCGGTTGGCAAGCAGTAAGGTCTGTGCTGAGTAGTTATTTTCGATTTTCTCGAAAGTTTTTTCTTTTTCTTCGTTCGTTCCGCCCTTTTTCTGGGCAGCCAATTCCAGGAACTCTATTAATTCCCTTGGTCTGGCTTTTTCGGCAACTGTCACCAATGAGAAATTGCGTCCAGCCCGTTTGCGCTCCTGGATCGCCTCGATGATTACATCGAAATGGTAGGGAATTTCTGGTACCAAAATAACATCAGCACCAGCTGCCAGACCCGAACCTAATGTTAGCCATCCTGAGGAATTACCCAGCAACTCAACGATCATGATGCGGTGGGTTGCATTGGCGGTGGTGTGAAGGCGGTCGATAGCCTGGGTGGCAATTTCGCGAGCGCTATCAAAGCCAATACATTTATCCGTGCAAGGAACATCATTTTCCGCCGAGCGCGGCATACTAATGACATTCAAACCTGCCTGGCTGAGTTTGTAAGCTGCCATCTGGCTGGATTTGTCGCCAATGCAAACCAGGGCATCAAGTTTGTTCTGCTTGTAGGCATCCACTGCCTCCTGGGTTCGGTCGACCTTTTCATCCCCTTCTTTCATAGCGAAGGGAACCTGAAGGCTCGTACCTAAGATCGTGCCGCCTTCGGTCAGAATGCCTGAGAGGACACCTTCCGTAAGAAGATCCTTGGTGCGGTTTTGGACCAGCCCCGAAAAACCATCCCGAAAGCCTATGATTTCAATGTCTTTCAGACTTGCTGCGGCTTTGCCGAAACCTCGGATGGCGGCATTGACGCCTGGACTATCACTGCCTGCGGTTATCAGACCAATTTTCATGTGACACACTCCATATTTTCAGGATAACCTAATTATAGTCGGATAAGGAATATTTACGAATAGTATCAATTTTTAACCATACACCTGAAATGTGTTTTTATAATTCTTGGTATCATTATAAGTAAAGGAGCACAGCATGGACACCAATGACAAATTACTCCAGGAACTTGGCCTGTTACGCGAAGCGATTGAACGAATTGCAGATGCGTTAGAGGGCATCGACGATAAATTGGAAGATATGATTGAAGTCGAAGAATTCGACCAATCAAAGTTAAATCAACTACTCGGTCTGGAAGAAGACGAGGAATTTGAAGAAGATGATTTTGATGAGGACTTCGACGAGGATTTTGATGGGGAAGAGCAGCACGACTAAGCTGCTTCCCATGCTAATACTATTGTTCGAATAAAAAACAACCGCTCATTCAGAGCGGTTGTTTTGTGCCGAGTCACGGACTCGGACCGTGGACCCTTCAATTTTCAGTCGAATGCTCTACCAACTGAGCTAACTCGGCGTGAGAAAAGATTTTACCCGGTCGTTTGATAGCTGTCAAGCAAGACGCCAGTTAGCTGGCAACCGGGATGCAGAAGTGAAAATCTGAACCCTGCCCCAGAGTTGAATCCACCCAAACCTTGCCGCCATGCCCAAGGACAATCGCCTTCACAATTGCCAAGCCCAAACCGCTCTGGTTCTCGTCAGTATGCCGGCTTTTATCAACGCGGTGAAATTCTTCAAAAATGTAGGGGATTTCTTTTTCAGAAATCCCTTCACCACTGTCACTCACTGAGAAGCGAATACAAGGTTTCTCTCCAGGTTTCACCGACTGCTCCAACATCGCGCTCAACCTGATCTGACCGCCAATTGGTGTATGCCTGAGGGCATTGCCTACCAGGTTTTCCATCACCTGGATCAAGCGGGTTTCATCCCCCAGGATCATCTGCAAGCCTTCGTTTGGCTCAACAGTCAGGTTGACATTCTGCTCCCTGGCGCGTAACTCAAACAATTCCCGGGTTTCCTCCAGCAGCTTGTTTGCCTCGATAGTTTGCAGGTTCAGTGACAAAGCACCAGCTTCAGACTGGCTAAGCAGACGCAAGTCAGCCACCATACGGTTAAGTCGGGTCACCTCAGAGTAGAGCATGCCCAGCCTTTCCGTAGTTGGCTCAAGGTCGCCATCACGCATGGCTTCAATGTACCCACCGATCACAGTCAACGGTGTGCGCAGGTCGTGGGCAATATCGGCTGTCATGCGTTTACGTTGGCGGTCGCTTTGTTCAATTTCTGCACTCATCTGGTTGAAAGCCTGGCTTAATTCACCCAGTTCATCGGTCGAACGCACATCCACCTTTTGGCTCAGGTCACCAGCTGCCAGGTTTTGAGCAGCAGCAGTCAGTTCGATTACTGGTCGGGTAAGACTGCGCGAAAGCAAAATTCCGCCCAACGCTGCAACCAGGATTGTAATTATCAAGGTAAGTAGTAAGCTGGTTTTCGAGCGATCCAAAAAGAGTTGCTCTGCTTGTGTGTAAACTATGTTCCTCTTTTGTGCGAAGAGCGTGCCAACAGTTTGCCCATCAAGAGTAATGGAGACGCCTGTTGCCAGCAGATCAGGAGAGAGGACTTCACCTTCATCGTACAGGTCTTCAATCCCGACAACAACCCTGCCATCGGAATCTGCCAGGGCATACGAGCGCCCACCGGCATTGCCAATCTGTACCGGTTGGCTGGTAGTTAAGGCTTCCTGCGTTCTGCGGATTCCACCCGAGCCGCCCTGACCCATCCCCTGACCACCCATCATGCCACCGTTACCTCCCATGCCACCCATGGAAGTCTCCAGAAGATTCTCCACACCATCCCAGCTTTGTTTATTGGCAAAATAATCCGTTACTTCAGCCAATTTGGTATAAAACTGTTGGTCGAAAACAAATTGCTCAAAACTGGTAGTGGTAGTGGAAAGAAATACGATGGTGAGTAGAAGCGCCGTCAGAACTGCAGTGAGAATAAATGCAAGCGCAAGTTTTAAGCTGATTGAACGTTTCACTTTGATCCTACTTGAGCGATTCGGTAACCAACGCCAAAAACTGTTTCAAGATACTCTGGCTTGGCGGGATCTTGTTCGATTTTTCGTCGTAAATTCCGCATATGCACATTCAAGGTGCTTTCCAATCCGGTGAATCCACTTTCAAAAAGACGATCAACCAATTCGGATCGGGTGAATACCTTGCCGGGAGTACGCATGAGAGTCTGGAGCAAGTCGAATTCGAGCGGCGTCAGGTTGACCGATTCTCCCCTGACCGAGACAAGGTGCGATCCACGGTCCAGCAGAATTTCACCTACGCGCAGGTACTCCTGCGGCTCAGGCTGCCCGTTCTTGCGGCGTAAAGTGGCTCGAATGCGGGCAACCAACTCCCGCATGCGGAATGGCTTGATCACGTAATCATCGGCGCCCAGTTCCAGCCCCAGTACGGCATCGGTTTCTTCTTCTCTGGCTGTGATGATTATCACTGGAGTCTGGCTCTCTCTTCGAAAAGCGCTGAGAAATTGGTAACCATCCATCCCAGGCATCATCACATCCAGCAGAATCAAATCAGGGTGCTCATGGCGCGCTGTAAAAAGAGCGCTCTGACCATCACCTGCTTGTACCACACGGTAACCCTGGCTGGTCAGATACTCTTTGAGTAGCTTTCGGACATTAGTTTGGTCATCAACGACCAGGATAGTTTCACTCATAGGCTAATTATAGAATCAAAAGTTTACACAAAAATGATTTAGATATGGTTTAGAGGATGTTTCTTCCTCTACAATTCAACCTGCATTGCAACAAATATCTAACCTTCATTTTTCCGGTACAATAATCACAACCAGATTCACAACCTTTTTCCATCAATCGGAGGACCTTATGGACCCTTTAACAATAGTACTACTACTGATTGGACTCATTTTGGCTGCTGTCATAATTATCATCCTGGTCAGAACCTTCCAATACCCGATCTCAACCTCTGAGCCAGACCCAATCACTCTGACGGAGATTGACGGAGAAGAAGTCGCTCAGCACATTGGTTTGGCGATCCAGATGAAGACCATCAACCATGTCGATTCTGAAAAGGTCGATCCTGTACCTTTCCAGGGGCTGCATAACCTGATCAGCATGCTATACCCGGAAGTGGAAGAGTACCTTGAGCGTGAGGTCATCGGTAATTATTCGCTTCTATATACTTGGAAGGGTAGCGACCCCAATCTCGACCCTATCGCCCTGACCGCCCACATGGATGTGGTGCCTGCCAAGGAAGATCCGGACTCGGGCTGGACCTATCCGCCCTTCAGCGGCACAGTCGCTGATGGTTATGTTTGGGGACGTGGCGCGATCGACTGTAAAGGGGTCATGATTGGCGTCCTGGAAGCGGTGAATTTTTTGCTCAAGGTTGGCTTCCAACCGAAACGCACGATTTTCCTTGCCTTCGGAGAAGACGAGGAGGTCTCTGGTACGCGCGGGGCTGCTCAAATTGTAAATACTCTGAAGGGACGGGGTGTGCAACTTTCCTTCCTGTTGGACGAAGGTGGTGTGGTTACGCAGGGTTCCATCCCTGGTGTGGATGCACCGGTTGGGTTGGTTGGCGTGGCTGAAAAAGGACACTTGTCCTTAGTGTTACGTGCTGAAACCGCTCCTGGTCATGCGTCTGCTCCCGGACAAGTCACTTCGATCGGTGCCTTAGCCCTGGCAATCGCGACGCTGGAAAACAACCCCTTCCCGCAGGATTTGGAATTTGTCGAATTCATGATGAGCTTTCTCGCCGATGAACTTCCATTCACACAGAAAATGACGCTGGCAAACCGCTGGCTGTTTGGAAAGTCACTCGCAAAACGATTCACCGCAACACCAACCTTGAACGCTAACACGCGCACAACGATCGCTCCGACCATCATTAATGGCGGACACACCGAAAATGTGCTGCCGGCTGTCGCAGAAGCGATCATCAATATTCGTCTGATGCCTGGTGACACACTGGTAGACGTCTATAAATACATCAATGAATTGGTGGGTGATGACGTGGTTAAAGTGTTGCCTGCCCATAATGAAAGTCTGTATGGCGATCATTCCTGGGACCCAACCGAGGTTTCAGATGTCGATTCACCCCAATTTCACATCTTGCTCGACCTGATCAAGGCAACCATACCGGGTGCCACAGCTTCTCCCTACTTGATGAGCGGGGCTACCGATGCCCGCCATTATATAGAGATCTGCAACCGTGCTTTTCGCTTTTCGCCATTTATCCTCACCAAAGAAGAAGTCAACACTGTCCATGGGATTAACGAACGCCTCTCCTTTGTAAACGCAGCCAGGATGGTTGGTTTCCTGATTGAGGTGATCGAACGGATGTCAAGCATCCCAACTGATTTTTACGGTGACGAAGAAGACGAAGAAGTAGTTAAGGATGAGACTTCTGAACAACGCATGATTCGCCAGATGGACGAGCCACTGCCAACCCGACCCATGCGCAAGCCGGAAGTGGAAGAACCCGAAATCTTACCGGAGGCAGATGAGTTTTTTATTGATGATGAACTTGAACCCCTGCCCGAGGATGACGAACCGCTGCAAGTAAAACCGCTGAAAAAAGAATAATAGAATTCAAAAGGACCCCTTATCAGGGGTCTTTTTGTAAAACCATCGTTGTTTGGGTTTCAGTTAGGGTGCCGGCAAGAACGAGTCAACACCCGTTATAATTCTTTCCGGGAAACAACATGAATCGAAAAAATATCATCCTGCTTGTCATAATCGGGGTCATTATCCTGGCTGTAGGCACGTTTTTCATTATCAAACTGGCTCGCGGCACAATCTTCGTTTACGAAATTGATGCTTCACTGGATCCAGCCACCTTTTCCTCGATGGACGACATCGAGAACCAGGTTAGTCAGTTGCGCGGTCTTGACATCGAGGCGCGTATACCCCGCCAACTCATGTCTTCAGACGAGTTGCGCCAGGTTGTTTTGGATGATTTTCTGGAAGATTTCAAAGCGGAAGACGAAGCGCGTGATGTAACCGTGATGAACCTGTTTGGCTTTTTGCCGGGGGATTTCAAACTGCGCGACTTTTACCTGGATTTGTACACCGAGCAGATCGCTGGGTTTTATGATTCAGTAGAACAAGAGATGTATGTGGTCAGTGACAGTGGATTTGGTGGAATGGAGCGTTCCACCTATGCTCACGAGTTTGTGCACACGCTGCAAGACGAGCATTTCGACTTTGAGGACAGCCTGGGCTACACAGACGAAGCCTGTTTGGATGATTCTGAACGATGCGCGGCAATACAGGCGCTCATCGAAGGGGATGCAACCCTCAGCGAGCAGCTCTGGTTTCAACAATTCGGTACACAGGAAGACCTGCAGGATTTGCAGAATTTTGCGACATCATTCACCAGTCCGGTCTACGATTCTGCTCCCGAGTCCTTAAGAGAATCGCTTACCTTCCCCTACATTTACGGTTCAAAATTTGTACAAGCGCTGTATGCTCAGGGTGGATTTGATGCAATCGATACTGCTTTTGCTTCGGCGAACCCGGTTTCAACAGAACAGATCATGCACCCAGCCGCCTATCCTGGCGATGTACCAAAGAACCCCACACTGCCAGATCTGGAAGTAGAGCTTGGAGAGGGTTGGAAAGAGCTCGAAAAGGATACACTGGGCGAATGGTACGTGTACATGGTCTTGGCTAAAGCCTACAATCCCCAATTCCGTCTCTATGACAGCCTGGCTCTGGATGCTGCCGAAGGCTGGGGTGGGGATGCTTATTCTATCCTCAAGAACGAACAAAAAGGGCAGGTAGCCGCCTTCATATCCTTTAATTGGGACTCAAGTGCAGATGCCGATGCTGCGTTTCAGGCATTCAGTTCTTATTCCAACCTGCGCTTTGGTCCAATGACCGCGGACGGATTCTGGCAGGGAAGCGATTTTTTCAGCGCTCTCCAGCAGACCGGCCCAAACAGCTTTGTCTGGATACTCGCCCAGGATTATGCCATTCTGCAAGCACTGCAGCAAACGATTGAGAACTGAGAAGTAATGACAGCCCAGGCATTGGATATCACCCGAGTTCAAGCGCTCATCTTTGATGTGGACGGGACGTTGTCTGACAGCGATGACCGCATGGTGGAGCGCCTCTACACCAAGCTGCAGTTTCTTCAGGGAGTAATCGGAGAAAGCAGGCTCAAGCTCTTTTCGCGCTGGTTTGTACGCACAGCGGAGGGTCCGGGTAATTGGATACTCGAGGCTGCCGATCGACTTGGGCTGGACTATCTGATCGCGTCGTTTTTTGACAAACGAGCAACCGGACGGGAATTGCTGGCTCATCATTACCCCCTGATCCCTGGCGTGGTGCCCATGCTTGATGCGCTTTCATCGCGCTACCCCTTTGCAATCGTGACTGCCAGGAACGAAGTAACGACCACGCAATTTTTGAAAATCAACAACCTGGAGTCGTACTTCCCGATTGTGGTCAGTTCACAAACCTGCCGGCGCACAAAGCCATTCGCAGACCCTCTCTTGCATGCTGCAAAAAAGCTGGGAGTTCCCGTTGACGCCTGCCTGATGGTCGGAGATACCGTCACCGATGTCCGCGCTGCTGTGGCTGCGGGTGCCCAATCTGTGTCAGTCTTATGTGGTTTCGGTACTGAAAAAGAGCTGATCAAGGCGGGGACAAACGCCATCTTGCCGTCAACAAGTTTGTTGGCAACCTTTCTGATGGAAGCCAATCTCGCACAATTGTAAAATCTTTAGTGTGAAATTGATTCTTGTTCTGGCAGGTTGGCGGTTGCAATCAATTGCCCGCCAGGTTGTTGGTCATCAAGCGTGACCAAACGTTTTTCCATAAATCCATAAATCGCGATCCCCAATCCGACGGCTCCACCGATCACATAGGCTGCTGGTACACCCAGTCGTTCTGCAATCGGAGCACTGAGAAACAAACCTACAGGCATCAACCCCAGGCTCATGCTGGAAAGAACGGTGAGAACTCGGCCCTGATATTCGGGGGGAACTTTCGTTTGCAGTAATGGGCCTAACGACCCATTGGCAAACGAGAGAGCCACACCGGTATACCCAGCTAGCAAAACCGCACCCAGGTAGGCTGTGGCCGGCATTAAACCGATACCAATGATTCCCAAGCTGATGCCCAAAATCCCAATCAATATTGTGACCACTTTTCTCTTAAAGCCGCCCCAAACCCCCAATAGAACACCCCCAACGATCGCACCAATACCCATCGCAGCCTGCAACCAGGCGAGTTCCTGGGCGCCCTTTCCGAAAAATTGAGTTATCAGCAGAGGCATGAGGTTACCCGCAGGTGCCAGGAACAAGTTGATAGAACTGGAGATCAAAATCATGATCAATAGCCCTGGCCAGGTGAGGATGTATTTAAAGCCGAATTTTACGTCAACCAACAATGACCTGGGTGTCACCCGCTGGGTGGTATCGATCATCTTTGGTTGGGGAACTTTCACAAAGAAAAGCAAGAGCAAAATGGCAATCGCGGCCGTGACAATATCCACTGCCAATACTCCCTGCATGGGCAAAAGTTCTATTAGAAGGGCGCCCAATGCCGGTGAAAACGTGTCGATCACCCCACCAACCGCCTGGTTGATGCCCCCAAGTCGGGTCAAGTGCTCTTTGGGCACCATTAATGATATCGACGCGGTTTTGGCTGGACCTTGGAAAATACCTGCCATGGAGCGAATGAAAAGGATCAGGTAAATATGCCAGATTTGAATAAGGTTGGAGGCAAACAGGAGAGCCAGACCTACTGTAGCCAGGGCGACCACAAGATCGGCGAATACCATCACGCGCTTGCGGTTCCAGCGGTCTACTAATGCTCCTACAAAGGGACCCAGGAAGATGTTGGGGATCAAAGCCGCCGTTGTGGCTGTTGCCAAAACAGCCGCGGAACCAGTCAGTTTGGTGACGTACCAAACAAGCGCGAATTGCACCAGGCTGCTGCCGAGCAAAGATACGATCTGACCAATGAACATCGGTAAGAAATTCCCTAGCCAGTTGGCTGGAATTTCTTGTTCTGGTGGCGTTTGTTCGGTACCGTCAGAAGGCTGGATGATTGTTTCGTTGCTTTCTGTCATATCTGTTTTCCAAGTATCTTGCGATTTTACTCTCAATTACTTTTGATACCAGCGAATGTACACAAAACTGCCCAAAATGCATTCAACAGGTACAACGTTTGTATGGAAGACTGATCTTTTTATTGCAAATCCGGTACCAGAACAAGGTTATCCAATAATTTTATGATTTCCTACTAAATTGATAATATTTAAACATGAAGAACATATCCATACTTTTCTCAATACTCTTCCTGACTCTGCTGGCAGCCTGTGGTGCTAATGCAACGCCAGTAGCAACACTTGGCGTGCTGCCTTCTCCCGCAGTTGCAACATCCACCCAACCCGCGATCCTGCCTGAAACAACTTTGACTCTTACCGAGGAATTCACGGTACCTCCAACCCAATCTGAACCCACGCCGACACCTGAGGCAATTTCTGTTGCCGCCCAAAACCTGCAGACACCCTGGGAAATTGTTTTTCTCCCTGATGGGCGAATGCTGGTCACGGAACGCCCCGGCACTCTGACCTTGATCGATGCCGGAGGTTTACGCATACCAATCGCCGATGCCTTTGAACGCGGTGAAAGTGGATTGTTGGGTTTGGCGTTGCACCCGGATTTTGCAGAAAATCAGTGGCTCTACCTTTACCTGACCTATGAAGCTAACGGAGACATGCTGAACAAGGTGGAACGTTATCGCTTTGATGGTTCAACAATAAGTGAGGGCTTGGTCATTATTGATATCATCCCTGGTGCTGCAAACCATGACGGCGGTCGCATCGAATTTGGTCCGGACACTTTGCTTTATATTACGACTGGAGATGCCGGTTCAGGCACTTCAGCCCAGGATATCAATTCGCTCGCAGGAAAGATTTTGCGGCTGCATGATGATGGAAGCATCCCGGAAGGCAACCCTTTTGGCAACGCGGTTTACAGTTACGGTCACCGTAACCCCCAGGGGTTGGCATGGGACGAACAAGATCTGCTCTGGTCGACAGAACACGGACCGAGCGGGTTGGGCAGTGGCTATGACGAACTTAATCTGATTGAAATTGGTGGAAATTACGGTTGGCCAGTAATTCAGGGAGATCAAACTCAGGAGGGTATGATCAGCCCACGTCTTCATTCAGGTGGGAGCGAAACCTGGGCGCCTGGCGACCTGGAGATTGTGGATGGTGTCGCATATTTCGCGGGTTTAAGGGGTTCTACGCTGTATTCCGTCTCCCTCGACGATATCCGCCCTGAGACGCTCCAGCGATATTTTGCGAATGAGTTTGGTCGCTTGAGAGCATTACGATTGGGACCTGACGGTTTGCTCTATATGGGCACATCCAATAGAGACGGTCGTGGAAGCGTGCGAGACGGAGACGACAAGATTTTCAGAATCGATCCAAACCAATTGCCCTGAGCTGCATGGGCTAATCAACTACTTTCTAACGCAGAGGCGTCCAGCAGAGCCCATAGCTTTATAGAGCGCTGCCATGCTTTTATTTTGGAGGTATTCCGCCCAGCCTCATGGTTGGAACAAAAGCACTTCCCCATGAATCTTCCAGGCGTCATCTTCCTTAGCCGCTTTTGTTGGTAAAATTGGGAAAGATCACTCTACCAGGAGAGAGTATGCCAAAGTCGCGTCGCAAGTCTGAGTTTCACACAAAATATCCTTACCCCCGCAACCGGACCCGCCGGGGAATCCTGAGAGCGGGAATTGTGGCAGCGACTTGGTTGTTGTTGAATTACCGGCTGGAGGGCAAAGAGAATCTGCCAAAGGGCGGACCGCTTTTGATCGTGGGTAATCATTTTCACTTTCTGGACACAATCATCCCCATTAAAGTCACTAAAT
>JBCFBG010000005.1:15383-32694 GCA_038562515.1 Anaerolineaceae bacterium | reverse complement strand
TGGTTGTTGTTGAATTACCGGCTGGAGGGCAAAGAGAATCTGCCAAAGGGCGGACCGCTTTTGATCGTGGGTAATCATTTTCACTTTCTGGACACAATCATCCCCATTAAAGTCACTAAATATCCCCTGGAATATATTGGTGATGCTGAAATGCCAATGGCACCCGGGATCGTCAAGTTCTTTCCCAAGGTTTGGAGCACTCTGACGATTATGCAAGGCACAGCCAACCTCGAAGCGATGCGAGCGGCAGAAGCCATCCTGGAACAAAAAGGTACCCTGGTAATCTTTCCGGAAGGGCACGTGCACAACCCCCCCCTCGGCAGTCCCTTGCCTGGCGCCGCTTTTTTGGCATTACGCCTTGGCGTTCCCATCATTCCGATTGGCACATACAGCGAAGATGATTGGGATATTTTTGGCACAATCACCAAAAAACACCGCCGCGCCCGGGTTGTTACCCGCATCGGCAAGCCCTTTGGTCCACTGGCAAGCGTAGACCCGAACTGCATTCCTGGCAGAGAAGATGTGAAACGTGCCGGTCAAGAGATCATGGAACAAATTGCCAGGATGCTTCCGGAGTCAGTTCGCGGTCCCTATCTGCAGCAAGAAAATATCAATTTGTAACAGCCGTTAACGAGAATTCAACAAACTGTGTTTACAATCAGAGCAAAAGAGTAGAGCTGGGAATTATGGAATACAAGGATTATTACAGCACGCTTGGTGTCAGTAAAACTTCTTCGGATGATGAAATCAAGAAAGCTTACCGCAAGCTGGCACGCAAGTATCACCCGGATGTAAACAAAGAACTTGGCGCTGAAGACAAATTCAAAGAGGTTAACGAAGCCTACCAGGTACTCTCGGATGCCGAAAAGCGCAAAAAATACGACCAATTCGGCTCTGAATGGCAAAATTATCAGCACTCTGGCGGGCAGCCCGGCGGCTTTGATTGGGGTCGTTGGCAGCAATCTCCGGGTGGGCGGACAGGGTACCGAACCGTGTCTCCGGAGGAATTCAGCGAGATGTTCGGTGGTATGGGTGGCTCTGGTGGCACGGGGGGACTGGGCGGATTTTCTGATTTCTTTGAGACCCTTTTTGGAGGCGGAGGCTTTGGCGGTGGTTTCTCTCAGCCAACCCGCCAGTCTCAACAACGCAAGCAAAACATGGAGCACGAAATTGACCTGAGTCTACGTGAAGCCTATTCCGGCGCCAAACGTACACTTCAGTTTGAAGACGGTCGAAAAATTGAAGCAACCATTCCTGCAGGTGTCAAAACCGGCTCCAAGGTGCGCCTTGGCGGTCAGGCTGGCGGAGCAGATTTGTTTTTGAAAGTTAACATCCTGCCCGATCCGGTCTTCAAACGAAAAGGTGATGACCTGTACGTGGATGTATCTGTTGATCTCTTTACCGCAATTTTGGGCGGTGAGGTTGGGGTCAATACCATGACCAAAGCAGTTCGCCTGACCATACCTGAAGGCAGTGACAGCGGCAAGCGTTTCAGACTGAAGGGGTTGGGGATGCCCGACCTAAAAAACCCGACGAAATTTGGTGACTTGTTTGTGACCATCCAGGTGAGCGTCCCAAAGCACCTCACCCCGGCAGAAAAAGAAAAATTCCGCGAAATCCGCAACATGCGCGTTGCGAAGTGAACAATTAAGATTAATACAACACCCCGCCAGGTTCGACGGGGTGTTGTTTTATTTCAATCAATTGTTACGGGGCTACAACGCGACCCATAAACACAATCGCGTTGGTAGTGGTTTCGTAGATCACATAGATAAACGGATGGTCAAAGGTGATATCCCAACTATCCGCGGGCATGGAGGTGGTGCCGATAGCGATGGCTGTGGCAGCAGCGGCTTCGGTACCTTCTTCGTTAACATCAATGAATGCTTTGTGCAATACATCGGTGATATATAGGTCCATTTTGTCACTGATACCAGAAAAGTCAGCTGCCTGGCTGTCAAATGCCTGCTGTACTCCCAGGGCTTTCAATTGATCGCCGAGGTTGAAGGAGTTTTCACTCTTAAACTTGGGCAAGCCAAGATTTACTTGACCGAAAATACCATCGAATCCAGTCAAAATCAGCTTCAGGGTATCTTCCTCGAGGCTTTGTTCAAAGCCTGAAAAATCACCACTGGGCATAATCACCGCCATGGCATAATTGCCACCCTGGTAAGGAATTTTTACTGCCTGATAGCGCTCGTTGATCAAGCCAGCACCGGTGTAACTGGTTCGCATCATGTCAATAGCTTTTTCACTGCCATCCAGCATATAGAATGGTTCGCTGGTTGTGCTTTGGACGTTAAAAGGATTCTGCCAGGCACCTTTGAAGTAGATAGCATTGGTAATCACCAGACGGGTTAGCTCGTTGAGCACACCCTGGGGTATCAAATCTTTGATTTTGTCATTGGTCTGAGCCGCGACCCACAGGTTGATCGCCTGGCGGGCATCATCGGCATTGGTAAAATCCACCAGCTTCAAGCCGGCATTGTAATTAGCCGAAAGTGTATCCAGGAAGCCCTGTTTGATCTCAATATCCTGCTGGACCCAAAGCGCGTTGGCGACATTGAATTGCAACGGCTGCATCGTCTCATCCAGGTAGTCTGGTTTTGTGGTCAGAAGTTTATTGAGGGCGTTCATCAGGGTATGAACATCCTCATCGTCATCATCATCAATTTCCAACACCCGTGTAAGTTCAGCCTTGGTCTCAGCATTGGCACCAGCATAGACCATTAGAAAAGCCTGGTAGATACTGTATGGCGAATAGATGAGGTTGCCTTCTTCCTGAGCCAGTTTCCGATAGAGGTTGACGGAAAACTTGGTCATGTCTTCAGCATGGTCCTTCAAGTCGTCCTGGCTGGCAATTGGATCTGTAATATATGCCATGCCACCGCTAACATCGCCAGATTCAGGCTGAGTGGGGCTTTCCTCAATCGGATACGCTTGACCGGTTTCCTGGGTCGGTTCAACCGGGTAAGGCTCGCTGATGCCGTCGGTTGGTACGGGCTCAATAGTTTCCGCAGCTGGACCGCACGCGCTCAAAAGCAGGGCAAGTACCAGTGTGGCTGCTATAAATAATCTGTTTGTTTTCATTTTCTACTCCTTCAGAAAAAGAATCGTTGTGTTTTATGGTTGCAGTAATTGACCGATAAAGAGGATCGCGCTAGTTTCTCCATCTCGGATTAGGAAAAGGAATGGGCTGTCAAAGGTGATCGTAATTGGTTCAGGGGAGATCATGCCTTTTTCCTGGGCTACGGCAATTGTTACCGCCGCAGCTTCAGTTCCGGCTTCATTGACATCAATAAAAGCTTTTTGAACGAGAGTCGATATCAACAGGCTCTTATCGCCGGTCATCCCTGATAAATCTGCGGCCATCCCAAACAGGTCGACCACACCGAGGTCCTGCATTGGATTGATTAAATCCATCTCCGGAGTTTCAATCTTGAACTTTGGTAGACTCAGGTCAACCCTGTGTGTGGCCAGTTGCTCAAGGTAGTCGTCAAGCAAGCCCGCTGTCAGGGTTTGGGAGAAAGCATCCCATTTGCCATCAACAGGCGCAATCAAATCCATTACCATCGAGCTGTTGGCATAGTTCAGTTCAACCATCTGTATCTGTTCATTCTTCAGAGCGCGGAACTCTTCGGTCGAGATTTTCATCATATCCACATCAACCTGATCATCATTCAAGAGGGTGAAGACTTGCTTTTGGGTGTCTGCTTCCATGAACGGAAAACGCCAGGCACCTTTAAAGTAGACCGCATTGGTCAAAGCAAGGCGGGTGTTGGCATTGAACATGTCCGGGTTGGCAATTTCCTTAATTTTGTCGTTGGTATTTTCCTGCGCCCATCGGTTAATCAGGTTTGCCGCTTCCTGGGACTGGGCAAAATCGACGGTGCGCATTCCAGCAGAGTAGTTTTCGGATAACAAGTCCAGGTAAGACTCTTCGATGTGACCATTTTGCATTGCCCAAAGTGCGTTCGCGATTTGGAGTGTGAAGGCAGAATCATTCTGGTTTGAATCATTTGCCATGGAGGATAAAGCAAGGTTAAGTGCGTTGCTTACCCGGTGGAGTTCCTCGTCCGAAAGGGGGTAGTGCAAAACATCTCTGATCTGAGCGGCAGTATCGCCTCTGGCACCACCATAGACCATGGTCAAAGCCTGGAAAAGACTGTACGGAGAATAAAGCAGGTTTCCCTGTCCGCTTTTCAGTTGCTGGTAAAGATCGAAGGCAAATTGGTTGTTAGCAGCCGCAAGGCTAGCTGCCTGCTCGGGTGTGTATTGTGGGTTCGGGTTGTAATCAACTTTACCGGATAGCATTTCTATTTCCTCTACGGGTAAATTGGTGGTTGGTTCAGGCTCGCTCGTAATCGGAACGCAAGCGCTTAGCAAAAATAAGGCAGCCAAGCATATGGTAAGCAATCGTTTCATTCTTTCTCCTTGTTTACTCTACCTAATTGACGAATTTTATACTGCTTAAGTTCCTTTTCCCAGTTAACGCAAAAGCCTGCCGGGCGACCAGCAGGCTTTTTGCGGAAGTCTTAATCGCTGATAGAGGTTCAGCGAATTAACCAGATTAGAAGATGGCTTTGATCCTATAAAAAGCCAAGCCAAAGTATTCCCACAGCGTGTTGAAAGTTTGTTCCAAAGCGGTACTAGTGGGTAATAGATGGGTGATGATATGCTGCCATTTCCAAGATGTCAGGTTCTGCCAGTGGTCCAGCGTGACCTGGTAATTGGTGGGTGCGGGGGTGATTGTTAGATCGCTATCACGCAAAAGGAACAATGTGCGGTCCATTTTGAGGGCTGAGGTCACCAAGATAACGGATTTGATTTCTTTATCCTGGATCATTTCCAGCGAGCGGGAGACATCTTCACGTAAGTTGGAAGCCTTCGATTGCAGAATAATCGCGTCTTCGGGCACACCCAATTCCATCAGGAGGGTTTTTGCACTAAAAGCACGATCGTCACTGCCACTGACAATGATCACAGGAGCAAGCTTTTGTTTGAAATATGCCGCACTGTAGAGCACGCCATCAGCTTCGTCACCCACCTCAACACGTTGTCGTGGGGTCTCGGAGACAAATGTTCCATCAGCTATTAGCAAGATTGCATCAGCATTTGTCATAGCCTGGCTGGGCATGTTACGCCACTCCATGGAGCGGGTGAGGAAAGTTGAAAAGTAAGGGTTACCAAAGATGGCAATGACCAATAAACAAATAACGACAAACCAAATCGCAGTATTCGGCTTCTTTTTGATCAAGAATAGAGTAATGAATAGAACCACGCCAACAAATGCCAACGGGTTCAAAAATTGCAGGAAGAAATCTCGAATAAGGCTAAACATGTTCTTCTCCTTTGTGCTAAACCTGAACCTATAGTTGCAAGAATCGCGCCCGGAGGAGAAAGTTGGTAACCAGATTGCGGTTTTAAGATCAATTCCATCGAGAAGATAGGGAATACGTCAATATAGCGCTTGGAGTTGAGATATTGGATATAAGAATGCGAATTTTAATCAAACGGTCAGATTGTGAGGCTCAAAGTATTCAGGACAGGTTTGAAACCCGTCCGTACCATCCAATGACACAAGGTAGGTTTCACTTAAGTGTGCCTACTGATTGCCGGGTTCAGAGCTGGAACCCAGCACACTCCAGGAACTTGGAATTTATACTGGATAGAGCAGGTCATATACCTCTGGAGCGAATTTTTCAACCGCTTCGGATGTGATCGCATTCGTGCGGCAAATTTCTGCGTACAAATCTGCGCTCTTGCGTTTGGTCCGAATCTGGGTCTGCGGGTCAAGCGCCCACAAGCCAAAACGCTGACTCCAGCCGCGTTCCCATTCAAAATTGTCTACCAATGTCCAATGAAAATACCCTTTGACCGGGATGTTGTTGGTGAGCATGTGCCATATCGCGAGGAGATGCTCGAGCAAATAGCGCCTGCGGAAGTCATCCTTGCTGTCATCGCAGCCATTTTCGGTGATGTAAATCGGCAGATCAAAGTTGTTCGCCCACTTAATCGCCTGCTGGAACCCTTGTGGGTCGTTTGAAAGGAAACCGGTTTCCGAAAGCAGCGCATCTTTGGCGTAATAGCGATTGCTGAATAAGCTCCCGCTCTTGCCCAGGTCAAACTTGATCAAATCGCGTGTGTAATAATTGAGCCCAAGGAAATCCTGCGTGTTTTTCGCCTGCGGCACATCCGCCTTGAGCATTACCGCATCAAATTTCCCTGTCTTCAAGGTCAATGCAAAGGCATCGTTGAAAGCCTTATGATGCAAGTTACCGACAAATTTGGTCAGCGGGCCATTGTTGGCTGGCACAAACCCACGCCAATGGTGCGCAACACCCACCTGGGCGTCTGTCTGCAATTCATGGATAACCTGGTATGCGGCTGCATGCGCCTTTGCCATGTTGAGCAGTACCTTTAAGCCGGCTTTCTGGTCGTTCCTGCCAGGAGGAAAGCCTTCACCCAAATATCCGCCATTCATATAAACATTCGGTTCGTTGAGTGTGATCCAGAATTGACAATGCGCCTTGAGGGCGTCCACAGTTCGCCGGACGTAAGCTGCAAAGAGGTCGACGACGGCTTCGTCTTCCCAGCCTCCCATTTCAGCAAGCCACTGGGGGTTGGTGAAGTGATGCAGGGTGACCATGGCGGTCATATTTCGTTCGCGCAAACCCAACAGCATTTCCCGATAACGATCGAGGGCTGCTTCATCCCAACGGTCCGGTTCTGGCTGTATTCGGGACCATTCCAAGGAAAAACGATGAGCGTTTTGCCAGCTATCCTCCGCACGATTAAAATCTTCGCGCCAGCGCCCACCCCACCAGTCGGCGGCTTTCCCGCTTCGGTCGCCTTCGTGGATGCGCCCTGGCTCCTGCTCCCAAGCCCACCAATCGTTGTTGACATTGTTACCTTCCACCTGGTGTGCTGCGGTGGCAGTACCCCATAAAAAACCGGTTGGAAAATTGAACGTTGCTCTGGGCATGCTTCCTCCTGCTTGTTATCCTGGTTGAATTGTATCAATAGATGAGGTGGTTGTCCTATTTCGACCAGTTAATCGGATTAACGTATAATTTTCAAAAGACCGAACGATCCCAGCCTTTCAAAAGCAGTTTTGAGAGGTATTGCAAGTCTCTGAGAGTGAACAATGACTATGCTATCTTCAACCCGATGCGAATACTCTCTTTGCGTGGGAATAAATTGTTGAGGTTTTTAATGAACGAAGAACCATTATCTAAAACAATGTTCGAACTTAATACGATTAACGACCAAACCGGATTGCTACCCAAGGAAGAATTGAAGCGACCCGGTCTTTCTTTACTAAGCTTGTTTGTGGCTGGAGCTGTGATGATGCTGCTTTGGTGGGGTATTGCCGAGATCGGCTTCCGCTGGACGCTATCGGTGCTGGTTGTAAGTCTTCTCTACCTGTTCAACGCCCTCCTACAAGCCCGCAAAATTCCCGTCTCTTCCTGGATCCTCCTGGGTCTGACGCTGCTCGCTGGTTTGATACCAGCATTTCGCAACGAGGAGTACACCATGCTCCTCTCCATGTTGGTCTCGTTTGTCTGCCTGGCTTTGCTCGGCATTGATTTCTTCAGTGGGCAATGGTGGCAATATCGCATTCGCGAATACTTGAAAACCGCTTTTTTGACTATTGTTGGCTTTTTCGTGGGTTTCCCGGTGATTGCATCTCAGGCTGTTGTATCTTCCAGAGCAGCAGAACAAAATAACTCTGGCAAACGCATTGCGCTGGGAGTTCTGAAAGGAATTCTGATTTCAATACCACTTTTGCTGGTGTTTACTTTTCTTTTTGCGTATGCTGACGCCATCTTTGAAAGCAGAGTCGATTCTCTGTTTGAGTGGCTCAGGGCTGATTTTTTGTCACAATTACTCGGGCGGATTCTGCTAACACTCTTTTTCACCTGGATTTTAGCCGTGGCATTGTGGTTGCTGGTGGCGCATAGCAGTAAGCCCAAAACAATCGAACCAGACGCACCTCAATTCAAGCCATTCCTCGGAATGACGGAAACGCTCATCACTCTCATTAGCCTGAATCTGCTTTTCGCTTTTTTCTTGATCATCCAATTCCAATACTTTTTTGCCGGCGAAGCCAACATCACCCAGGCAGGCTTTACCTACGCGGAGTATGCCGAGCGAGGGTTCAGAGAGTTGCTTATGGTTGCTGCAGTCGCCGGGCTGGTGTATTACACCCTGGCTTCTTTCACCCGCCGACAGAGTAAGACGAAAAAGCTGCTCTTTTCACTTCTTGGAGGGCTGTTGCTGCTTCAAGTTGGCATCGTGTTGATTTCAGCTTACCAGCGCATCGCAATTTACATCAGGGCTTATGGATTGACTTACTACCGCTTTATCCCCCGGATTTTCATTTTCTTTCTTGCTGCCATTCTGCTTTCTTTGGTTGTGATGGAATTGACTGGCAAATTTAAACGGCTGGCTTTGATTCTTCTATCTGCTATGCTGCTTTTTGTTATCACCCTGGCTATGATCAATGTAGATACTTCCATCGCACGACACAACATTGAGCGCGCTTTGGAGGGGGAAGAACTGGACTATACCTTCCTCGCAAATACCATTTCGACCGACGCCGAACCTTACCTGTTTGAGACCGTCCAATCTGGCAGCCTTCCCCAGGGTTTACAGGAAAACCTGGAAAAGGTTTTGGTCTGTCGTGCTGCTGATTTTGAAGGAAATCGAAGTTACTTGAGAGACTCCGGGCTAAATATGAACTTCTCAACTCGACGGGCAGAAACCCTTTACGCACAAAACCAACAGCTGCTCAAGAAATGGCCTTTGGAAAGTATCGATTTGGTTGATAATTCCTTGGGGTTCACAATCGAAGGCGAAGAAATCTTCTGTGTAACGGCTGAAACGTGGGATGATAAATGATAAGATTAGCGCATGTTTCCACAACTTGACCCCGCTGAAGCGACCTACCTGGCACGGCTGATCGTCAGTATCCTGGGAATTTTATTCCTTTTAGGTTTGGTATTCTGGATGATCCGGCGCAAGCAAAAAACTCCAAATACAGAATCCCTCTCTGCAATAATTAGTGAAGGGTCAGATTCGGACAACTCCACAGTTGCGCACTCAGAAATCTCCAATCGCTCCTTTGTCCTTGAGCAAACTTACCGAGCCTGGAAGGCAGAGCGTTTGCTGCAGAGTGAGGATGGTCGCAGCCTCTTCCTGCGTGCGGGGGTGGAAAAAAGTGGGCTGCGCTACCAATTGGTTGCCTCATCTCAGGTGCAAGCGCTTGCCATCCTGCTCATCACCCTGATGGCTGAGGTCGACCCCAAAGCCAGCTCACAGGCAGAAGCCCTGTTTGCCAGTTTGCTCGCTCACCCAGCCTATGGGCAAAGCAACTTGAGCAGTTGGCAATACCTGCCCGACCTCCCGCGTTCCCCAAAGCTCGATCCAGACCCCCACGCAGAAGCTTGGCTGATCTTTGCGCTGCGCAACGCGAACAAGCACTGGCCGGCGATGAACCGCTTCAATTATTCAGAAATCATTCCAGAGAGAATGCATGCACTCCATGAATATGTTGGAATGCTGGATCCTGAAGTGGTCAGACATCTGCCTTTCAGTGGTTATCTCGTCAAACAACTCCGATCAATGGAACCACAGTTGGACTGGTCTGCCTTTCAGGAGAACAAGGACCTTGTCTATTCCTTATTCGAAGAGCGAGATCCCATTGAAGGCGAACAAGATGCCGGCAAGCTCGGCTTTAGCTTGCTCCAGTTAGGTTTGCTCGCCTGGCTCGATCAGGACCCGGATGCGCTGCGTGCGATTCGTAATGCGGAGACATCGTTGCGTCAATTGGTTGAAGATTGTACGGGCGGATCGTCCACGGAAACCGATTTCAGCCGTATAGCAATGCTTGCCCTGGCAGTTCCAGCTGTGTTGAGTCTTCAAGACAGGTTATTAGCCGATGAGGTCTGGTACGAACTCACTTCTGCCCAACCGGATAAAAACGATGGTCTTGGGGCGACGTTGAGACTACTTGGGATGGCTTTTTTAGCGGATCGACAGTTTTAACAGATTTGTTTTTTTTAATGAAGAGGACGGCTGTTACACCGTCCTGAGATTGAAATCACTTGGTAGCTAAGCCACCAATGTCATTAATTTAAACTTGTTTATCGACGATGTATGCCATCGAGACGGTGCCAGGTCCGACATGAGAGCCAATCGCCGGGCTGACCTCTGACCGGATAATTTCAATCGGCTGCAAGCGCTCCCGTGCGATTTCCTCAATAGCCACCATGTCGTCAAACGCCAAAGCATGGAAAGGACCAAGGCGAACAGGTTTACGCCCAGCGATATCCTTCTCAATCAACTCCACCATTCGAATGAGGGCTTTTTTCTGTGAACGCACGCTCTCGACCAGTTCAATTTTCCCATCGCGGATCATCATAATCGGCTTCAGGTCCAGGGCTGAACCAAGCAAGCGCTTGGCAGAATTGATACGACCACCCCGGTGCAAATATTCGAGTGTGTTGACTGTAAAATAAACTCCAATGCGAGGATATGCATCCAAAGCTATTTGGTGGAGGTCCTCCAAACTGGCGCCTTTCTCTGCCTCTCGAGCAACCTCAAGCACCATCAGTGTTAGCGCCATTGAAACAATCCTGCTATCCATTACGATCAGGTTCTCTGGATCGCCCAGTTCTCTTTTGGCTTGGACAGCTGAGTCGTGGGTGGCTGAAAGCCCATGGGAGACGCCCATGTATAACACGTCTTTTCCCTCGTCCAGGAGTTTTTTGAAGGTCTCCATAAATTGACCCACGGTAACCTGGCTGGTAGTTGCCATTTGCTTGGATGCGGATAATTGCCGGTAGAACTCGGTGGCCTGGAGATCAACACCGTCGTAGTAAGATTCTCCCTGCCAATTGATTGTTAAAGGCAGGATAGACAGGCTATATTTTTCTACATACTCTTGGGGAATGTATGCGGATGAATCACTCACGAGCGCAACTTTGTTCATTTTATTCTCCGTTTTCACTTTTTGTAAATAGACCAGCTAGATTAGATGGAAATTCCAAGCTCTTGCTACCGTTATTTGTTTTTGTTGATCTCAATGTTCCCGGTAATTATAGCCGAGTAAAAGTGAATCGAATTTTTTGTAAGGCTCTTTGGCTTTTCATCGGTCGTTCAGACTCACTTTTTCGGTAATAGGTTCAAGAGTAAGACTGGAAAGGTAGAGTGGGCGTGCATTCTCAGAAAGCAGCCATTGTCCAACCGCCTGCCAGGCTGCCTCCAGGGGCTGGCCAAAACGTGTTTGAAGCCTTCCTTCCGAACTCAACCCCAGCGTCGCGCTGGCAGCGTCGGGTCTTTTCCACACATTTACGTTACGATTGGAGTCAATTCCGGCACACAACGGCTCAAGAGCGGTATTTCCATATCTCATCAGGGTGCGAAATACTTGGAAGCAATCCTGCCCATCCTCGCAAAGCGGAGGTAGAAGCTGCCTTCCCCCGATCTCAGCCACAAATAGTTTTAAAAATTGACCACCATGGTCAACCACCTGTCGCATTTGTTCCACTTGTTCCAGAACTCCGGTCAAACGAAACAGCAGGTCTGCACCTGGAAGACGGCTTTTCCATGTCGCAGTGGATTGATCATAAATGAGTAAAGTTCCATCTTTATAACCCTGGTTCTCGTCGAGACCCAGCAGGTAATAATTGCCGGAATCAATTGCCCCACTGCGGTCCAGGATGAGCCAGTAAGGCACTCCCACCTGTAAACTGACAGGTATAGACAATTTCACCCCCACCCAGCCATAACTCTCGCCGCTCAACACGCCTGGGGTCACAGACTGAGCACTCAATTCGACACCCGAAGGCTTTCCGTTCAGATCGGTTTGCAAACTAAAGCGCAAGGAATCGGTCGGATTGCCTTGCTTTCGTGCACGGATTGCCAGGTCATTGAATTGCAGTGAATCTTTCACACGGAAAGATTGCGCAACCCGCTGGTTCACCAGCGCATTGCCAACTGGTTGAATTCCCTGTTGAGCTGGGGAGTTTGCTACAACCGCGTGCAACCCTGGCCAAACTCGCCAACTCAGGGTCTGCATCCATCCCCGGCACTCCAAAAAGCAGGCTCCGGGGGTGTCCATAATTCCTGGCACATGGGAACCGATTTTCACGACAGGCCAAGCTTGCTCCTTGAGTCGCATCGCCGCAGTCAATTCGGCATTGGACCGAAAAGTATAGCCAACCTGGTAAACTGCTTCTTTAATCCCATAGACCGACTGGCTCTCCAAGTCTTCAACCCAGGTTGTCTGACTGACCTCATCCGGTTCGGCTCCGCCCAAATCCCTGAATCGAACTGCCACACGGTTTGCCACCCCACCCATGCCAACCGTTCGACGGAGCTCTTCATTCGCCTGGCTCACCTGCTCAAGGTACCCCCACCAGGCTAATCTGCCAAGCGGGTCATATACACGCACATCCTGCCCCAGCCGTGTCCGCCAATCTTCCAAGCTCAGGTGGTCACATGGACAGCGAATCAGGGCTTTGTCCGGACCCAGGAAATCATCCCAGCCCAAGCTAAGTGGCGTGCAGCTTTCCGGTGAGTTCAAGAAGCGCCCACTATTTCGATCTAAAACTTCAACACTCCAGCTCATGGCAGCCTCCATCTCCTTCGATACCAGGCTCTTACCGACAGTGTCCGGTCAATAGGTGCCAGCTTGTTCGTGTCAGTCTGAAAGATCCAAAAATACTGTGGAAGGTTCGGTTGCAGCTCCAAGCCGGAACCAATTCGGTTATGGCTTTTATATTCCATGCCATCCTGCAGACTCCAACTATTACCGCGCATACCGTCTTCGACCATTTTCAATGGGTAGCTCAGCCCGCTCAAAGCGTGATAGCAGACAAAACTATGTTGAGGAAGCAGCAGCAGGTCATCCAGGCCCAGTTGGTGATCCCCCACCTCCATTTGCTTTGCCTGTAATACCAACTGATGATGTCTGGCGAAACTGTGCATCGGAAGCTCGCCCAATGGCAGGCGCAAAGGGTCCAGGCTGACAAAGCCTTTTCCGGACGCATGGGATGTAACCGGACCCTCGAAAACCAGGTTTCCCTGCAAATAGACGAGGATCCGCATCTGCAAAGTTGCGCTCAATGGTGGGTTAAAAAACCTGATCAGGGGCAAAACCGAGCCTCCAGCCAATTGGCTGACTTCAATCGGTCCCAGGATCCAGCTTGTCAGAGTTTGCCAATTCTCACCGCTCCAGCTATATTGGCAATACTTGCCGCCTGAAGCCTGGCTGTGGCTTACAACGGTGCCTCCACTCCCCTCTTCAGCCTCAAAATCCAGGCTCGGTTGTGGTTGCCCAAGTTTTACCGGCAAACTGCCTACCCAAAAATCGCCCAGGTCCGGTCCGGTAAAGTTATTTTCAAACTGGAGGCGCATGAAGGCTGGAAATGTTAACTGCAGGCTGTTTGGATCGACCTTGAACCAGTTGTCATGACCTTCTGTTACATCATCGTGGTTGTAAATCTTGAGACCGGATTCCTGGGGTGGACCTGAGCTATTGGAAAGTGGTAACGGATACTCCTGGCTGAAAAAGCAGGTCTCCCGCAAAATATCCAGGTCGAGTTCCAGTGAACCTCGCTCGTGTGATGCCAGGTGCCCTGGCAAGGTTTTAATTTTAAGCTGATGGATGCCGGCATAGCCATACTCCTGTAAGTCGTCGCTCCAAAGACGCAAAAACAAATCTTCCGGCTGCTGCTGATAAGCCCCCAGACGATCCAGCCATTGCCTCAATTCCGCACGCGAACCCCTCAGGTGCAATTGCACCGTCTCTAGGGTGGTATTCTCGTCGGTAGGACGGAATTGGTAGTCTGAACCGACCAATCCTTCCATCACTGCACTTCCAGAAAGCGCAAGCCAGGCTTGTTCATCCGGCAAATTCAGGCGACCGATTGCCAGGTTAGTCATCGGTCTCCATTTCTTCCAATTTCCATGTGCCCCAGGGTAAGCCAATGGACTGGTTTAATGTGCGCAAACGCAGGATATCCAAAAGTTGGTCGCGTTCCTGCCTTAAAGAGTGGGACCAGGTTTCAAAATCGGGTCGGTTTGCCGGAAGGTTGCTGTAGCTTGCGATACTGTGAAAGGCGACCGCCTCCAAAAGTGTAGCGGCAGCTCCCCGCAGCAACGCCGGTAAATGGTATTCTGTCAATGTGGTTTGGCTGGCACTGTCCAGCCCAACCAGGATGTAATTTTCACCCAGGATGCTGTTTAACTCCGCCAGGCTGGCACGGATTGCCTCAATTTTCAGGTTTTCTGGTAGTGATAGTTGGTTTGGGTCCAGAAATTGATCATTCAAACGTAATATCAGGCTGTTCAGGTCAATCATGGCTTGTCTCTGGTCTTGATCTTCGACTCTGGTGTGCTTTTTCTACTTCGGTTGGAGAAAATGTCACCTTCCAACCTTGTCGATTCACCACCACCAAAAAGCCATCTTCACGCAAGCGATAACTGAGCACATCCTTGCCCATCAGGCGGGTCACCACTTTTTTTACCTCATTTTCTGTCATTCTTACCTCCCGCCCCCTCACCAGTTTGGTGAGGGGGCTATCTGTTGTAGTGTTTACTTATCTGCGCGTAATCCGTCTTCCAGGGCAGTGCCCAGGATGTAAGTTACCAACAAGGCAACAATCCCCGCTAACTGGTCGCCATCCAGCGGAAAATCTGGTTTCCAGGCTTTGATGATCATGAAGACCAGACCCACCAAAGCAGCCCAAAACTTCCGGGAACTCAACAACACTTTCAATTTAGACATCAATCTCCTTCTATGCTCAGGCAACATTATTCTTATAAAGCGGTCTGAAATCGTTGACCCAGACAGCCAGGTAATGGCGCACTTTCAAGCGGTGCTCATCGTTCGTAAAGACCGCTGGAGAAAGCTCATCGCCCGCGATAAAGATTTCCGGAGCAAGACCAAATCGTTCACCAACAAAAATGGCTGGTGCAACACGAGGGTCGCATGCTGCTGCCCAGTCGTTTGCGTCGGTCCATTCCGGAACCACCAGCGGAACCGCACTGCCCTTCAAGACATTGTCATACACGAAATCCACCTCACGTACCAAAGCACCAGTGCAAATTTCCATGGCTGATTTCTGCAACGCCCGTGGAACGAGCATGAATTTCGGGTTGACTGCCATCTGCGGTCCAGTGCCATAAAAACCCGCCTGGTTCTTGATCAGCATGGGTTGGGAATATACTTTTGAGCTAACCTGGTCCCAATTGGCAGCATTCAAGGCGAGCGTTCCCAAGTTGGCGTGCCCTCCTACCAGGGTGACTGGTTCCGCGTTGAATAACGATTCGCCATCTGCCAGGTTCGGACCAGCCCCTCCGTTGAGGGTGAAGATCTGGGCTACGAGGCGTGAGATCTTGCGCATGCCGGCTGAAGCCAACTCACGAGCATAGGCACGCAGCTTGCGGGTTTCATCGCGGTCAATCAGTTCCAGTGTCAGCGGAATATAGCCGCCATACTTCGTGAAACTGGCTGTTTCGGGGGAATCACCCACCATTAATTCGGGATAGTTGGCTCCCTCAGCGATCACAGGAAGATCGCTTACCGTACCAATCAGCGTTCCGGTGATGTCATGCAGGCTGTTAAAATGTTCCTGCACGGTCACATCCTTCCACCAGTCATAACCAGCTTTGCCCAGTTCTTCCCAGGTATTGCTGACCAGTTTGTTCAGGCTGTTTTTAACCAAGCCGCTGAAATCCGCGGTGGTAGCCAGCCGCGCGCGCTGTGGGAAGTAGCCACCATGCAAATCAACATCTCCAGTCAGGCTGAGATACAACTCGCGAATACCGGAAAGTTTGGCGACTGAAGCATTGGTCATGTTTTTCTCACGGGGTGCTCCAAAAAGGTCATCCACTGCTGCCTGGATGCGCTCACCAGGTTCGATCATGCCCTCAATGCGGGCTGGGCCCTTCACAACGTGTGCTGCTTCCAGCTCGCTCAAGAGTGTGTGCGCTTCACGCAAGGCATGGGTCAGTTCCGCTGGCGCAAAGCTGCGGTTCTGAAATTGTTTACGAATGTTGGCTTTAAGACTTTGGGGCAGATTGCTGTTCGAAAGACTATTTTCGAGCAGGAATGCGCTCATTTCTTCTCTCATCTGCCGCATTTCTGACAATTGAATTTCCAGGCTCCTGCCTTCATTGGTAAAAGCATCACTATCACCGATCGAGTTCAGATCGGTTTCTTTAACTTGCTGAGTTGTGTTTTGGACAGGCATATTCGTTTCTCCTTCAATAATTGGGTTGATTCCGAGTTGGTTGAGCGCTCGCAGAAAGATCCCTCCACGAGCCGGGTTATAGACCAGGTCAACAGAGTAGATCCGCAAGATCTTCTCTACCTTCCCAGCCTTACCCTGAAAGAGCACATCAGCAGAAAAGCCAACTTTTACAGCAGCTTCATCTGATTCTTCCAGAACCTGGCGACCGATGTCCTTCAACATTTCAGCAGATGGACCAAAGGCATTTAGTTCCGCGCGAACTCCCTGAGATTGGTCATCCCAGACGGGCTTGCGCAGCACGCCAGCGATATCCCGCACAGAGCGGGCGTTGAGACTGTGATCCACAAAACAGTTCACACCATCCCAAAGAGCCAGCGATTCGCGCAAAACCTGGGCGGGAAACTCCCAGCCGTTGGCGGCACCTGCTGTGATCGCCAGTATCTCAAAGCGACCGCTGCCTTTAGTTGTGACTTCCAGTGCCAGACGCTGTCGTCTTTCAGTCATAGAACTCCTTCCATTGCTTCTTTATTCCCATGTCGTTTGAAAACCAATCTGTCGCCTGCCCCACGCATGACAGACAGATTGGGATTTCCTTATTCTGGTTTTTTCTTGTCCTGACTAAGCAAAGGTTCAGGCAGGCGTTCACCCATGAAACGGTAAACCAGCCTCAGCACTTCACGTGCGTCAATCAGGTCTCGTTCGTACAAGTCGGAAGCAACCTGGGCAACCTGCTGTCCAGCTTCTGCCAGCTCGCGGTTATCGCGCGCGCTGACGTCTCCGCCCTCCACCCGAATGAACACCTCAGGATCGACTTCGGGATCATAAATGGCTCGCCGCTTAACAACTACGCGCAATATGTCTTCCAGCAATGCGCAGATAAAACGCTGCCTTTCGCTGAAACGCCGGTACGTTGGGCTGCCTGCTGCTTCAGCAGTGGTTCGGGTTGAGGATTCGGGCTCAGCCAAAAAATGTAACGGAAGACCAACCCCGGCAGCAATCATTTTCTTTATTGCCAGCCCGTCACTGGAAGCATCCAGGGCTTCCAG
>JBCFBG010000005.1:0-15283 GCA_038562515.1 Anaerolineaceae bacterium | reverse complement strand
TCAACCCTCCCCCAGTGGCATACTGGGTGGTCAGTTCCACGATCCGTCGGGCAAGTGGGTTGAATCGCCAGGCTTGAAGGCTGTCCTGCAGTACTTCCTGCCTGTCGTAGGCATCACGGTCGCGCGCCTGGCTGGAAAAGGATTGTGACCCAACCAGGAGCGTGTTTTCTATTTCCACTAAAGACAAAGAAGATCGAACCTCAGAAACCTCCTTGTTAATATCTGTTCGTTGGAACAGGGTTTGAAAGCGTTCGCGCAGGCTGCTCATGCTGCCACCTTTCCTTTGATACGTTGAGTTTGTAGGGTTTTAATCGCCCGCTCACAGGGCAATTTATCAAGAGGGCAAAGCACAGGAACTCGTTTTTCTTTGCCAAAATACGCCCGCATTTGTTCCTGGCTGCCATTCCAGCGGTTGTAGTCCATGTAGTAGCCCACACCACCAATTGCTGGCGCGCGTTGGGCAGTTTGATGGATCAGCCATTTCTGTACACCTTTGGGCAGTAATGGCGGACAGGGATATTCGGGCGTGTAAAGGGGTGTTTCAAGGCTGCGAATGTATTGCGCCAGCCACCAATCAACCACTGGGAGCTCCTCTATATGCAAATTTTCATTGACCCACAACGCTCGCGAGTAAATGATCGGATATCGACCAGTGGCTTTCTCGAGGTATTCGAGAGCATCCTTCACCACCCGGGTGATATGCCATTTGGTTTTTCCCTGCGCCAGTTCCACATCAAGAACCAGGCGTAGTTCGTCCAGGTTGACATCCTTGAGAATCGTCAAAAATGCATCCATCTGGCGGGCAGCATCCGTACTGGGGTAGAGCACATGATAGGGCAGAATGCACAACTCAACCCGCTTGGCTTCGGAAAAATAACGGGCAAACTGATTATCGCGGTAGCCCCACGAGACTCCTGTGCGCATCGCTACAAATTGCACCTCAGGAGCGTGTCGTTTGAATTCATCGAAATCGGGAATGCGCTCTCCGTCCCAGCTGGCATTGTGCTGGGAAAGATCGACCCCGAAGGGAAAACCTTGGTTGCGGGTAAAGTAAGTCATTAAAAAATACCATCCATTTCTTTGAGTGGATCACTTGCCTGGATGAGTTGAGCAGAAAGCGAAAGTCCCCATTCCTGTTCATCCAGGATAGCCGTCATTGCCGCGGAAATTACCAGGTCGTCATGCAGCAAGCCGCCTAAAGGGTCAGCGGTGCCGTCTGGAACCGACCATTTCAACCAGCGTTCAGGTCCGATGCTGGCTTCGCAAGTGACTGCCTGCAGTTGACGCTGGAAAAGTGCTTGCAGACGATCCTGTTCATTCATCATCTGCCAGGCAAGCGGATTGTTCGGACCAGCCTTGTTGTAGTTGTCTTGGCTAGAACGAAAGTCCTGGAAGCGACCGGTATCAATGACTGCCAGAAAGCCCCAGCCAAGCTTCGATTTGACCTGTCGATTGAAGGCCAACGGAATTACACGTTCACCCAATCGGTCGCGTAAAAACGAGCAAACCCCGGCACCCACGCCGCTTGCATCGACTATCATCTTCTCCACACCCCAATGTTGCGCCAGATGCAGGAGACGCTGATAGAGTGTTCCATGCTTTTCGCCTTGCCAGAGGTAACGCTGCACCACTCGGTAGCGCGGCTTTCCGGGCAAAACTTCACCCATCAGGCTCAGATCAATTTCAACCACCGTCACAGCTGTTGCATCTCGATTTGGGTTTGCCAGACTCTCACTTGCGTCTCCAGTGAAGCTGCCTTGTCGGACTTGCTCGTCCTCACCAGCCAGATCCACCAACATGGCGTAGTTTTTACCGGAGTCCGGATAGCTTTGAGCTGGGTGGTTGCCCACCATCAGGCTCAACCGGGCAGGTGTAAACAAACCACTGGCAAAATCAATTTCTTCGCTGAAAAACTGGGAGCGCACCATCGGGTGGGAGCGACCCAGCCGTGCCACCTGGTCATCCACAAAGTGACCGTAAGCTGGCACTTCTGCGCGCACCTGCTCAGCTGTCAGGTGGAACACCCGTCGGATACCATCCCGTGTTTCTGCCTGTCGGGCAGCACGCAGTTCCCGCGCTAACAACGTTTGTCCTGTCCAGGCAGTGCCCCAAAAAACGCGGGTTGCATTGGTTGAGGCAGCCATTGGCGCAATTTGTTTATCGTATTTTTCGATTCCAATATCCTGCGCTTCGTCCAACTGTAACAAGGTCGAAGCAGTCGCTCCAACAATATTCGAGCCAGGCGCAGCCGAGAGAAAGGTCAGGTGGGCGTTCTTGAAACGATAGTGGTTGCCTGCACTTTTGTGCCACTGATTGTGGGTGAGGTAATTTGCCTGCAGGGCTGTTTCCAGCCGGCGCATCGCGTTCAGGCTTTGTGGTTGGTAGGTCGGTGAAAGTTTCACCATCTCCGCGCCTTGCCTGCCCAGCAGCGCCATCAGGTAGACCTCCAGTTGTGCCTGCAGCATGTTTTTCCCGGATTGGCGCGGAAACATCACCACGATCGACAATCCTTGTTGCCTCAGCACTGAGTCCACGATCGCATTGGCGGCTTCCAGTTGATAACGCCGCAGACGAATGCTACCGAATACCTGGCTGAAATATTCAATTTGGCGCAGGTGACGTAAAAAATCGACCCTCGTCGGGAATTTCGGCGGTAAATGTTTACGCAGTTGAGCGAACGTGTCGGGATGCTGCACCGATAGGCCCAGCCTTGTGATGTGGGGTGAAAAAGCAATCTCAGTCATTCTGTGCCCCTTCTTCTGCTGTCATCTTTTCAACGAAATCACTCATCGCGTCAATCAGATCCTCCAACAATCCAGCACTTTGGGGACCCTGAAGAAGCAGCTGCACTCGCATCAGACCTGCAACCCTGTAGCATGAAAGCCCTAACAGGTTGAGGACCTCGCCCATGTCTTTGTTATATGACTCACCGTCCTTCACCCCCTCCGAGGCTTTGGCAAACGACTTTATTCCCTTTCGCATAAGCGCGATTTCCTCCTCCAGGCTCAGGCGCGCCATTTCGGAAAGTTGAACTCGCTCTGCCTGGGTCAGATCATTTGAGATCAGGTCCATTTCTTCAGAATGTTGTCTGACCATCGCAAGCCGATCCAAAAAGGCATTTTCGATTGGTTGATTCTGTGGACCTCCCCTGCCCACCCTTGATGAAGGGTGGGCAGAGTCGAGGACCTGCGTTTCAGCTATTAAAGTGGGGTTTGTATGTGGCATATTACGCTTCTCCTCAATTTTAGAACATTAGTTCTATTTACTGGCAAGTTTAGCAAATTTTGGAACAAAAGAAAAGGGGTCAAAACCGGCACTTTTAACCCCAGATTTTCCCTTTTCGGCACTTTTTAAGCTTGTTTTTGATATACTGGCAGAAAATGGAGGCAACTATGCGCAGAAAAGATCGTGAGATGAGTGCGGAATTTGGGTTTGAAGTGATCGACCATTCTGAATTTGGAGTCTTGAGCCTGGTGAACAAACAAGGCGAGGTCTATTCTGTGCCCCTCTCAATCGCACGCGATGACAGGCACCTCTACTTTCACAGCGCCAGGTCTGGCTTAAAGAATACTCTGTTGGAAGAAGGCAAGCAGGTCAGGATTGTTTTCGTGAGTGATGTTCAGGTCCCGGAGTTATTTCAAAACAGCCAACTCGATCAAATCCTGTCTTCAGAGAAGGGCATCGAGATGCTCGGTTCCAAGGTCTTCACAACCGAGTTTGCCTCCGCGATCGTTACCGGAAGGATTGCGATTGAGGAAAGCGACGAGGGCAAGCTGCGTGGGTTGAAGGTCATCAGCGAAAAACTGGTGCCAGGAAAAATGGCATATTTTGAAGCTGTTGCGCAAGGCGCGTTGCCAATCACCTCGATTTATCGTGTCGACATTGAAGAAATCACCGCCAAACGAAAGAAATTTGATGCCAAGGGTGAGGAGATGAAGTTCCAGCGTATGGAATAAGCCCGACGGTCATCGCGCGCATTTGTCGTTGCCAACCTGGAATAAAAAGATCATATTTACGGGAAATCTGCGTTTCTGTCTCGAAATTCTGCCCTGAGAATGGCTAAGTGTCGATTTTCAAAGAATGGGCAGTTTCCGCCCATTTTGCTTTAACCACAGCCGTCTTTTTTGAAAATCTGGCAGCATTTGCGCAAGGTAATTCCAAAAGAAAGGCGAGTGATTGTGATGGCGGGTGTGAGCCAGCTCATGCACCACCACGTATTCGAAGGCATCCAGTGGCACCATGGCCAACCTGTAAGAGAAATTGAGCCCATTTTTGCCACTACAAGAGCCCCAACGCGTTTTGGCACTGGTGATTCTTATAGACCCGGCGATTAAGTCCCATTTTGAGGCGTACTGGTCGATGTAAATAGCAGCTAATCTGCGGGTCTCTTCCCGGTAGAATTCTGTCAACAATTCCGCCGCTTCGTCGAGCCGGTCTCTTTGCAAAAGAAAGCCCTTTTCCATGCTGAAGTTCAAACCGTTTTTGATTCGATCAACAAGCTGCAGTTTATAAAAACGTCCCTGGTAAAGTATCTGTGCGCCATCAAAATATTGCTGTTTATCGCCACCTGGACCAATTTTGACCATGCGTGCTTTTGCCTGCGTGATCCAGGAAGATTTTTGTCGGATAAACAGATCAATCGCGATCTTCCGGGTCCCCTTCGGTGCCCGTACAATCACCTTGCCGCCTGGTTTGACCTCAATGGCTATGGTCCTGCGCTGGCTATATTTGATTTCATCGACCAATTCGTGCATTCCCTGATTATAGCCGTAGAATTTGTGCTGGAACCTGGATTGTGATTGAGCGCATTTTTCAACATATGCATGGTTGCTCATTTCCAACCACGCCAACGGGAATAAAGTACAATTTCAAGATATGCACAAGACACAAAACCACAAAACCATCCTCGTAGTCATTACGCTATTGATTTTACTCAGCAGTTGTTCCGGGGCTTCCGGAAAAAGCCTGCCACTCGAGGATTACCGCGACCCACAGGATCGTTATAACTTTGCCATCCCGGAAAAATGGAAAACAACGGTTGAGGACCAGACATTGACGCTCACCCCCCCTGATTATTCGGGCAGTGAAGAAGATATCGTAGTGAGAGTGTATGCCTCCCCCACCAATACCATCGATACCGCCACGCACATCGACCTGGCAAAAAAACAGATCGAGCCCTTTCTATCCGCCTACCTCGATGACGACTATGAAGTGGTCAACGAAGGCGATATTCGCGTGGATAAATACCCTGCCATGCTGCTCGACTTTGCCAAACCTCACCAGGACAGTTACATGCTTGGACGGGTCGTGATCGTTGCCATGCCATTTTATGTGCTCGTTTTCCTCGGAACAGGCATCGAAGCAGATTGGGAGGCTTTTTTGCCTACCTTCCGGGAAATGCTCAAACAATTCAGTCTTGTTAACCCCGCGGAACCTGAAGAATAACCATGTTCACCTTGCGTCTGACCGGGTCTTTGGTTCTGTTGCTCTTGGTATCGATGGTTTTCACCGCCTGCCAGTACCAACCCAGCAGCCCGGCACGCACAGAAATCCCCCTTTTCATCCCGCCTGCCCACTCTACGCCTCCGTCTACACCGATCGGTACGATCTCAACTGTAAAAGCCCTTCCAACCGCCACTGAACAAGCCAGCACTCCTGCACTTGAGACGAAGGAATACCAGGATTGTCAGCTGGCGGAAGACCCGGATTATGGTTTTTCAGCAGACCTGCCGATCCAGGTAGGCAGCAACCACCTGAGTGATGGACCAGAACGCGAACTGATTTACCTGCTCACCTTGCGGGGACCAAACAACGAAGAGGTTTTCTACACACGTCAATCGCCCGAGTTCAACAAGGCAGGCACAATTGTCGACCCATACCTGGTTGAGTATGATGGCATCAAAGAACCACTTACGCTTTACTTTGACCTCTACAATTACGCGCCGCTCCTGGTTCCAGCTGGTTTTACCTGTGAGGCACCCTTCGCAATCCAACCTCCCCAGGAATAAGCCGCGATGCACCGGATTACCGCCATTTTTCGCCGTTATCCTTTCCAGTTTTGGCTGATGTGTTTGGGGCTCATTGTCTCCACTACCGGCACAACCATGGTTTGGCCTTTCCTTACAATTTTCGCTTCCGAGAGATTGCTGCTCCCACTGGCAGCTGTAACCAGCTTGATGACCTTTAACTCAATCTCTGGTTTTGTTTCTTCGGTTATCGCGGGTTCGCTGGTTGACCGGTTTGGTCGCAAAGGCATGATGGTGATTGGGCTTTTTGGGATGGCAATCGTCTACCTTGGCTACATCCCCGCCAGGGAATTCTGGCAGTTTGCCGTCTTAATGCTCCTCTCTGGCATTTTTAATCCACTTTATCGGGTTGGAACAGATGCAATTGTTGCGGACATGATCGAGCCAGAAAATCGCACGCACGCTTACAGCCTAATTCGCATGGGTCGCAATGTTGGTGTCGCGCTCGGACCGATTTTGGGTGGATTAGTGCTCTCAAAATCCTACAATATCGGATTTGTCACCGCTGCTATTGCGCTCACCTTCTTTGGATTGCTGACTGTCTTGTTCCTCAAAGAAACCTTGCAACGCGATCCAAATCAACATCGTGATAGCCTGCGTGATCAGCTGCGGGTGATTTCTGAAGCTCTACAAAACAAAGCCTTCTCTCGCATGGTAGGCTCGTTCACCTTGATGGAAATCTGTGCCACGCTGATGTGGGTCGTTCTGGCGGTCTACATCAAACAAAATTATGGCATCGCCGAAGCTCAATACGCGTGGATCCCGACCACCAACGCCTTGATGGTGATTTTCCTGCAGGTGCTGATTACACGCATCACCCAAAAACATTCACCGACAAAAGTAATGCCCATTGGAGCAGCTTTTTATCCTGTTGCCATGCTATTAATCGCCTTCAGCGGGAGTTTTTGGGGCTTTTTGCTGGCAATGGTCATTATGACCTTTGGGGAATTAATTACTGCACCTACTGCCACTGCCTATGTTGCTAACCTTGCGCCTCCTGACCAACGCGGTCGCTACCTGGGTTTTTTTGGGCTTGCCTGGTATATCGCTCTTTCCGTCGGACCTATGGGCGCAGGCTTTCTTTCAGATAACATCAGCATCCACGCCCCCTGGTTTGCAGGTGTAGTCGTTGGAGTAATTGCTGTATTATCTTTTCTGAGCTTGCGGAAATTGGAAACGGACAAAAGCTCATAGCTCATAGCTCATAGCTCATAGCTCATAGCTCATATAAATGAATGTATTTTGTTTTTGGGTTTTCCCTATCAGCTTCTTTTCCAATCAGCTATTAGCTACCAGTTATCTTGACAAACCAAGAATTTCTCTGGATAATAGAACATATGTTCCATTATGAGATGCCAAGATGACCCAGGTTTTTGTTTTCAGTGATAATGACACCTTCCAGGTGCTGACCTTCGCAAACAGCCCTGAGGAAATCGTGCATAAGATCAACAGGGGTGACTGGCAATCGTTTCTTGGTTTTGATCCCGTCCTTCAGCATGCCTGGGAAGCCCTGCGAATTGGAAAAATGGTCATTGTCTATCCTCCCATTCCGCCCGAGGACTACCCTAAAATTTTACTTTATCCCAAGGAACAACAGGTGCTCCAGGCGTTATGTTCTGGATTAACCGTTGATGAAGCAGCTTACAGTCTGCGTTTATCAATCAGAACCATCCGGAAAAGAAGCGCTGTCCTTCGTTTAAAAATGAACGCCCGCACATCCGCTGAATTGGGCGCTAAAGCTACTGCCTTGGGTCTTGTCAAACCAGACCTGGATACAATCCCCGATTAAGTTCGTTTTATGAATTCTTTTGAACGCGTTCCCACATCGTTTGTGCAACCGTAAAAGCCGCCTCCGGATGCCCAATCAGACGGGAAGAAGCCGCTGTTCGTTTAAGCTGTTCCTGATCATTTTTCAACCAAAACTCGACCAAAGTTGAAAACTCTCCCGAATTCTCAACGATCGCTCCTGCCTGGTGGCTGGTCACGTAACGGACATTGCTTTCTTCCTGACCAGGTAAATAATCGACCAGCAATATTGGTAAACCTGCCGCCAATCCTTCGGAAAGGATCAGTCCGCCCGCCTTGGTGACTAACATGTCTGCAGCAAGCATCCAGTCTGGGACATTCTCGACAAAATTCTGGATAATGATTGGAAAACCAAAATGATCCTCAAGCAAAGATTGATATAGGTCATCATTACCACCCGCAATGACCGCTACCTGGAAAGGAAATTCAAAATTGTCCAGCGCATGCAGGTTTTCCTGGATATGCTCAACCCTGATACTACTGACAAACAGGAGGGTTGTGAGGTCGGGCTGCAAGCCGAGATCTTCACGCAATTTCGTCCGATCAAGGTTCTTGGAAGCGAATTTTGGGTTCACGGGAATACCTGAAATCTGAAGTTTTCGTAAAGGCACACGATTTCCCAATGCTTTCACTTTTGCCCAGTCGGATGCGATAAAGAACAAATCCGGTCCAGGGGCAAACCAGAGTGAATGAACATCCGCCAGGTCTGTCACCACTGCATAGAGTGGTATGTCCAGTTCCTGTTCCTGCCTTACCTTGCTTGTCGGTGCGTTGAACATGGGATTGGTGAGCACAATGCCATCAGGTAAAAAGGATTTGACAAAATCGCCGATGTTTCGCTGCAAAAAAAGTGTCAGTGCCCCTTCCATTAATTCGCTGAATTGCCTGGAGTCACTGAATTCGTATCCTAAACGATACAAGCTGGGTATGTTTCGGACGCCCTTATCATAATTTTTTTCTATAGGCTTCATCAATGAAAGCGAAGGACTGTCGAGAATCGGGTTGACAACAAGGTTGATCTGTTTGTCACCAAACAATTCGTCCAATGCATTTGACACCGAAACTGCGGCACTACGGTGACCAAACCCTGTGTCACTTGTTAGAATTAAGAAGCGCTTTTTTTCTTCCATTGACTTGTCCTGTTTATCCAGATTTTAGTACCTCTGACGACATACTGCAACTCCCCCTTATACCACCTTACTTAAATGCAAAACACCGCCCATTTTGGGTGGGCGGCGTTTATTGCATCTATTCAATTACTCAATGATGGAGATTGCCTCTTCAGGGCATTCTTCAGCAGCTTCACGAGTTGCGTCTTGATACTCTTCGGGCACGGGATCGAGCAGTACTTCGGCGTAAGGTTCATTCAAAAGGCTAAACACCTCGGGGACGATACCTTCACAAATACCACAACCTATGCACTTATCAGGGTCAACAACAGTTCTCATTTCTTCTTTCCTTTCAGAAACAATTATTCGGTTTGATTCTTCAACCTCAGCTTCTTCGAAAACTTCGGTTGTATTTTCTTCCTTTTCCTCTACCTCAATTGCCTCTTCAGGGCAATCTTCGGCAGCTTGACGGGCAACTTCTTGAAATTCCACTTCAACCGGGTTCATGATCACTTCTGCGACCGGACCATTTTGTAAGCTGAAAACTTCAGGGGCAGTGTCTTCGCAAATCCCACAACCGATGCACAGGTCTTCGTTAACGTGTACTTTCATTCAGTCACCTTTTGCTGGCAATACCAGCTTTCAAATTTCGAGCAGTTTTACCGCTCTTCGCGCTTAGTATAACACGATGTATATTTTTGAACGTTTAATTCCTGTTAGAAAATCTTCTAACACGATCTAACACGATCAGGCTTCACATAGATTTGTTTTCTTGCTGAAAGGCTTTTATTCCAGCTGAGACAACCTCTATGACTGAGGTGACAGTCACAACCACAATTGCGATGAGGAAAGGCAGTGGCAACATCGCCCAGTGTCCGCCAAACCCCGGAACCGGCTGCCCATTGATTCCATACACACTCAGTCCTGTCAACTCCTGGAATCTTTCTGCGAAAACCGGATTCATCGCCTCCGGATTTCCAAACCAGGTCAGCACAGTGACGACACTCAACAGGTTTGCCAGGATCATTGCCGCAACCACACGCAGACTAAAGCGTCCATCCACGAACTTGAAAATCATTTCGAGGATCGTAGTCAAAATCGATGCAATCAGCAGGTATCGCACGTTGATCAACACTTCCGGTGTAAAAAGCGGTATTGGTTTGGCAGCAATCCCGATAATGGGAAGGTTGACATAAGGCAACGCAATGAAAAGGACAGCAAACAAGGTCACGAAGATCACCTCTCCAATCAACTCACCCCGACCAATGCGCGCATTTTCTTCCGGGACTTCGGGTAGATCATCAAGATCATCAACATCAAAATCGAGTTTGACACCTTTGTGATAAAGAATAGCAAAGATGATCGTTACCCAGGCAAAGCCACCCGACAGCCCTGAGAAAAGCGATGACGTCCATTCTATAATAGCGTTCAGGGACCAATTAGCCCACGAATTCGTGTAAGACGTGCCGGGGAGTGGGCCTTCACTGATAGCACTCACCAGGATACCAATGGTGATCCCGAGAGCTACTGCGAGTAAGACGAACTTCAGCACTTTTCGGTACAAGCTGTAATGAGGTTGACCAATCAGGCTGTCGTTTGCCTTGCCAGTGTATTTCCGCGATAATGCTTCAGGGCTACCCAGGTCCATCAACACTTCCCGCACCTTTTAATCCTCACTTCCAGGTTTGTCAGCCCTTTCCGCTAACATTGACGTGATCAACTCATCCAATTCCCTGGAGATGTCAGCTGCTTCATTTTCCTGCATATGACGGGTAACTGCATAAATATAACGTTCAATCAGGTTGTTTTTCATTTTGCCTCCTCGAGGATTTCTCTGATTGTCTGATTAGTTTGATACCAATGCGCCTTCAGTCGTTCAAAAAAACGGACGCCTGCAGGCGAAATCTGATAGTACTTGCGCGGTTTGTCTGTGCTTGTATCCCAATCCGAACTGACCAGTCCTTGCTTTTCAAGCCGACGCAAGAGGGGATAGACAGTATTCGCCTCAATCGGGAAACCTTTATCTCCCAACGACTTGACCAACTCGTAGCCGTAGGTCGGTTCTTGACACTGGCTCAGCACAACCAGGTTGGTCAACCCACGTCTCATCTCGACAACGACGTTATCGAATGTAATTTCAAAATCCTCCATCGTGCTCCTTCCTATGTGTTGATGACATTATACTGTATGTCACACTATATTGTCAAGAGACAAGGCTTATGTTGTTTAAGAGCGGTTCGGCTGATCTGCTGCCCTGGCTTGTTTTCGATTTTTTGCATTTTTCTCTCCAAATGTTGTATAGTTATCAAAACATTTTGGAGGTTGGCATGATCTATCACATTACTACCAAGCCCGCCTGGCACAGGGCCCAGAAAAACAATGAATATATACCGGAGGCTTTCCCTGCCGATGGGTTTATTCACTGCTCTGATCACTATCAAATTGAGGACACTGCCAACCGCTTCTATGCATCCACACCCGATCTTGTTGTGCTCGAAATAGACCCGCATAAACTGATCGCGCCGCTGGTGTACGAAAACCTGGAGGGTGGTGAAATGACCTTCCCCCACGTCTACGGTCACCTGAATCTGGATGCTGTGGTCTCCACCTTTGAATTCGACCGTTCCACAAACGGTAAATTAACCCTCCCTGAATCCCGGAAGCATCCAGAACCAACTCTATTCAGCGAATTGCCTTTTGGAGCTTCTGGACGGGTTTTTCGTTCCCCCACTCCCGGAAGCCAGATGTTTGACCCGCAGGATCAGGTGCTCGACCTTTACCTGGCTAACAACATCAACACCGTCGTTGTGCTCAACTCAAAGGAAGAACACCTGCGTTACTCTGGCAAAGACTTACTGGAACGCTATGCCCGGGCTGGTCTTCGCGTTATCTACTCTCCCGTAGCAGATTTCTCAGCACCCCGAAGTGGTCATTGGGATAAAGCTCTCCAGGATGCGGTGTCTGCGGTGGAAGCTGGAGAAAACCTTGCGGTTCACTGCCACGCTGGCGTTGGTCGCACCGGCATGTTTATTGCGATGATGGCACATGAGTTGCTTGGCACCAATGCTGATGATTCGATTGCCTGGGTGAGAAGGCACATTCCTTACGCTATCGATACCGATTACCAAAAAAGCTTCGTCCGCGAACACATCAATCGGATGGATAACACGTAAAAATCTTTCCTCGTGTCGTTGAGAAGAGCGAAGCGACGAAGCAATCCTCTGTTTTCACCCCCTCCGTGGAGGGGGATTGAGGGGGGAAAGGTTCAGAGCCGTTCGTATTACCGGACAAAACAAAAAGAGAGCAACCCGATGGTTGCTCTCTTTCGCGGTATTTACTTATACTTATCAATTTACTTGATATTCAGGTTCAAATCAAAAGTTGAACTGGCATTTTTCGAATTGGTCACAGAAATGACGTAATCCCCTTCCTTGGGAAGCTTGCCTTCAAAACTTGTTTTTCCTTCCGCAGAGGATAGCAAAACATCTCCACCCAACTTATAAATGCTAAGCACCAATCCATCAGTGGGGCTAATGCTAACCTTCATGGTTTGATCTTTGGTTGCCCATGCTACAAAGTTGTGGGTAAAGTAGGCAGGAACAGTTGCTTTGACGATTAAAGTATCTTTACCGTAATCAAAGCTCACGCGCTGAGGAGCCTGCACGTAGAGGGTGATATCCGCGGCATAGGCACCTGTGCGAACATCAATATACCAATCACCATTTTCACTGGCATAATCACGATACCAGGTCCATTTTTGTGAGAAATTTACCAGCTCTTTGCCCTTTTCGGTTGTAATACCAAGGTATGCTGATGTACTGCTTGACAAGTTGATCTCAGCCAATTGGTATTGAGTCAACCGTAAAGCGTAACGTTTGGTTGTGTTTGCTGGGATGTTTTCTTTGACAGTGTAATTGGTCGTTCCAGTTGCAAAACTGATACGGGCTACACCACCAGGCTGACTGGTCGCTGTTGGGGGAACTGCAGTGATGGGCACAACGGTTATAACTGGAACAGACGTAACCGTAGCCGTGGGGGGAACTGCCGTAGGGGGCACATTCGTAGCAGTCGGTGGAGCCAGCGTCGCGGTAGCTGGGACTACGGTGTCCTGGGATGTAGGAGGTTGGGTTTCGGTCATTTGCTGAGCAAACTTTGTAAGAGTCGCCTGGGCAAATAACGCCACCTGGGTTTGGGAATCGCCCACCGACGCGGTGGGGGATGGCATGTAACAACTTGCCAAAACAACCATGGTCAGAGCCATGGAAGATAGTACGAGCAATCTTTTTTTCATCAAGACCTCACTTTTTCGCATTGAATTCTTGCTTAACCTAAAGACGAAAGCAAAGCTGCATTAGTTCCACTCTCTATTGCGGGATCTGCCGATACAGATCATAACCATAGGTGTAAATTCCGATGGTTGCAGCTAAAGCTATCAACACCATAATTAATGCGTATCGGAAAGCATTTGGTCTGGCAGCTTCCCGGATTCGGTCAAAAAATGCTCTGGTAGGCCTGACAAGATTCAGCAAAGCATACACCAAAAAACCGATCAAAGTGCCAGCAGCATTCAGTATCAGATCGTCTACATCGAAAACCCGCGCAATCAGGAATGTTTGGGCAAGTTCAATCACAAGTGAAAAAGTCAGACCAAGCAATACCACCAGCCAGCCCCGGTTCAAGTGTTTCTCCAACAAAGGAATGGCAACGCCAAAAGGAGAAAACAATAATACATTGCCTGCCAGGTTAATAAAAACGATCCGTTGAGTCACTTCATCGTCAAATATGGAAGCATTTTCGATCATCTTTAATATGCCCTGCAATGGCACAAGGTTTGCCCTCTGATTCTGTCGTTCTAACAGAATTGCGAACGGTTCAAATGTGTTGTAAAGCAGGAAGGCAACGTAGAGGAGCAATCCCCACAACAGCAGTTCCCGCCAGATATCGGGTTTTCCATATTTGATTGCCCGAAATGTTCTCGAAATTAACCACACAATCAGGATAATCCGAAAAAGTAGTTGAATGTCATAAGTAAAGTAAATCATAGTTACCTCAACTGCATTGTATCCGATGTTGCAGTGTTAACCTTATTACACAGAAATCACAAAACCAGTCGAGATATGTTATCATTTTTCTGAACGTATCCATTTTCCTGGATATTTCGGGAGAAGATTATGACCAAGACATTAATGCTTTTACGTCATGCAAAATCAAGCTGGAAAGATAAACACCTAAAAGACTTTGACCGTCCCCTGAAGAAAAAAGGCGAAGATACGGCAGAATTAATCGGCAAAATTCTCGCTCATGGTGGTTTTCTTCCCGATCTGGTCCTCAGTTCTCCGGCAAAGCGCGCCAAGGAAACTATAGAAATCGTCAACAAGAATTCCGGGCATAAGAGCTCCACCCAGTTTGTTGAAACTTTCTACATGGCTGAGCCAGGTGAATATATTCGGGCACTACGGGAACTACCTGACAAAGTGAACAGTGTGATGTTGGTTGGGCACAACCCCGGACTGGAAGCCCTTCTGCAAATGTTGGAAGGCAAAGTCAACGCGCTCTCGACCGGTGCTCTTGCTATCGTGGAGTTGGAACTGGCTCACTGGGCTGACCTGAACGGGTCTACAGTAGGTAAACTTTTGAAATTTTGGGATCCTGAAGAAATGGACCTAAAAGAAATCGAGGAAAAAATGGCTAAAGACAAGAAAGATAAAGAACCAAAAGTAAAAGATAAAGATAAGAAGGATAAGAAGGACAAGAAAGAGAAGAAAGAAAAAAAGGATAAAAAAGACAAGAAGTAAGTTTGACCTTCTTTTGACTCGCCTGGTCTGAAGAAGCAGCCACTACTTAGTGGTTTCTTCTTCGTGAATCTTTACTTTATTCCAAATTCGTGTGTTAATTAACACCCGCCTGAATTCAGGCGGATGTTTTTGATTTTCTACTTATTCCGACGCCAATTCTTGTTCAATTGTTCGGATCCTGCGTCCCGCCCCTACCAGTGCGATAAACTTGTATTAGTCACGAAAAATCGGTCCATTCGACCGATTTCCATATCACCAGGCATTCTTGTAAGTATCCCAAATTGTCAAGATAGAATGAAGTCTGTAAGCAGCCAAAGGGAGCGGTTGTAAAAGCGTGCAGTGCCAGTCGCACACGACCAGGCATGATTTCTTCGTTCTTGAGGTAAGCAAATCGTTGGATCTCGCCTTCGTTGTCAACAATGCTTTCCAGCTGCTCTGCCTCAACCCTTGCTCTAAGGTTCGCCAACAATGTCTCTCGGTGTTTTTCACCCGAATATGCAAAAATTGTTGTTAAAAGTGTGCAACCTGGCTTCCAAAAAACGACATG
>JBCFBG010000004.1:50427-53419 GCA_038562515.1 Anaerolineaceae bacterium | reverse complement strand
AGGGATTAACTTCACCGATGACGAACAATTAAATCGCTTGTCGACCGGCACTGCCCTCCAGGAACTTCTAAATGAATTTACAGCAGAAGCTCCTTCATCTGGAATAGGTGGACCACTACCAGTTACAGAACCCACCAGTGTTCCACAACCGACTGCTGTCGCAGAGCCTATCCCGGTGCCGGTAACCAACACTGCCACCGAGTTTTCTGTTACAGCCCAGAACTTCGATTGCATTTGCGAAGCGAGTGGTACTGTAACCCAGGAATATAAAGTCGAAGGTGATCAACTTCAAATTGGAGGCATGGTTTTTGAAAAAATCGGTACTAACAGCTACAGACGCAGTTGGATGGGTTACTACATTTTGGTAAGCGGAGAAGGGGATAACCAGACCGAGACACAAGTTGAGGAAAGCAGAAGTTCAGTTATCACACTGACTGAAAATGGCTATATCATGGAGAATTTCCAGGGCGACAGCGGTTCCCCTTGCTGCATCAATACATTTACGAAGAATAAGTAACCTGTCCCCGAATTTTCCCGATTGCGACTATTTGCGGTCTTTATACAATTGACCAACATTTTATCGCTCGGTTTACTCCACGCGAAATTTCATCGCGAGAAAAGGCTTTGGCAGATTCTATCGCCTGGTTTCTATATCCATGCCGGGGATGGCGGTTTTGCGCTCGAGAAATTTTAGCAGTGCATCCAGGGCGAAAACCATCACCAGGTAAACAAGCGCTACTGCCAGGTAGACGCCCACAAAATCAAAGGTAGTGGTGGCAGCGCGTTTGCCTTCCGCCATCAGGTCCTGCACCGCGATCAGGAAGACGATAGCGGTGGTTTTAAGTAGGGAGATTGGTTCGTTGGACCAGCTGGGCAGCGCCAGGCGCAGCGCCTGAGGCAAAATGACATAGCCAATGGTCTGCCACTTGGAAAGCCCAATTGACCTACCGGCTTGCATTTGGGCTGCGCCAATAGCATTGATGGAGCCACGTAGATATTCCGCCTGGTAGGCAGCACTGTTGAGTCCCAACGCCAGGTAAGCAGCAACACTCTGGGAAAAAGCAACCCCAATTTCGGGCAAGCCATAATAGATAATGAAGAGCTGCACAAGTAAGGGAGTACCGCGGAAGATCGCGATGTAAGCCCCAGACAGCTGCTGCAGCCACTTGGGACCATAGCTGCGTGCCAGCGCCAAAAGTAAACCCAATACGAAGCCAATTGCCAACCCAACTGCCGTTAACTCCAGCGTGACGCCTGCACCGCGCAGGAAGTTCTGACCAAAGCGTTGGAAATAGCTCAACCAGGTGAGCATTACTCGGCTTCCTTTTCTTTCTTCCCGTAAAGTTCGGTGATCTTCCAGAGGAATTCACGGGTGCGTGGGAACTTGGGATGGTTGAACATCTCATCCGGCGAGCCTTCTTCGACAATATAACCCTTTTCCATGAAGACGATCCGGTCGGCAACTTCGCGGGCAAAACCCATTTCATGCGTAACCACCAGCATGGTCATACCATCCAACGAAAGTTGACGCATCACTTCCAAAACCTCCCCAATCAATTCAGGGTCAAGGGCGGAGGTTGGTTCGTCGAAAAGCATCACTCTTGGATCCATCGCCAGTGCCCGGGCGATGCCGACACGCTGCTGCTGCCCCCCAGAAAGCTGCCCAGGGTAGTGGTTTGCCCGGTCAGCCAACCCAACGCGGGCTAATTCGTGCATTGCTTTTTGGGTGGCAGCTTCATCGGACATTTTTTTGACTTTGGTCAAGCCCAATTTGACGTTGCCAAGTGCAGTAAGGTGATTGAACAACAAGAAGTTTTGGAAGACCATGCCAATGTGCTGCCGCACCTGGTCTTCATCTGCGCCTTTGGCGGTAATTTCCATGTCTTCCAACCAAATCTGACCTTCATTGGGGCGTGTAAGCAGGTTGATACAGCGCAATAGGGTGCTTTTACCAGTCCCGCTGGGTCCAATGATCACGATCGTGTCACCTTCGTTGACCATAAGGTCAAGATGTTCAAAGATGACGTTTTTCCCGTATCTTTTGGTCAGATTTTTGATGGTCAGGATGGGTTTGGGCATGGGCGAATACTCCGCTTGTTAAGGGTTGGATGGAATGGCGAGTTTCGTTTCGAGTCTGTTTAGTAACTTGGTGGTGGCAAATACCAGTAGAAAGTAGATGACTGCCGCACTCAAGTATGCCAACAGGTAACGTTGGGAGCTGGCACCGATGAGCTGTGCCCGGCGCAAAATCTCGGGGACGCCCAGGGCATATACCAGGGAAGAGTCTTTGATCACGATGGCGGCTTCGTTAGACCAGGGCGGGATAGCCAGCCGAACCGCTTGCGGTAAGACCACATAACGAATAGCTTGCAGACGGCTGAGACCAACCGCACGGGCTCCCATCAGTTGATCACCACTGACAGAGAGCAAGGCGCCGCGTACGATTTCCATCTGGTAAGCGCTGCTCACCATGCCGAGGGAAAGAGAGCCGGCCCAAAAAGCTGAGAGGTTGATACCCCTGGAAACCGAGAAAAAGAGGATAAATAACAGTACTAAGGGAGGAATTCCACGAAAAACCGTGCTGTACAGATTCATTATCCTGGAAGCGGGCTTTCCGCCATAAACATAGAGAAGCGCTAAGATTGTGCCAATCATGAGCCCTGAGGGCAGCGCGATCAGTGTCACGCCAACGGTATAGACCGTCCCAGAGGCGATGTAGGATATGAATTGACCGAAATCCAAATCTACTCCATATTGGCAGGGGTTGTATTTTTGGCAACCCCTGCACGATTAAGTTACAAAATCAGGTTTTGGAAGCGATTCTCACTCGCTAAAGTACTTTACAGCCAGCTGATCGATAAAGCCTTCTGACTGGAGTTCCTTGATGATGCGATCGACCTCGGCTTTTAGTGCTGTGTCACCATCAGGTAACACGATGTTGATCGGACCGGTGGAGAGTTCGCCATGGAACACAACCTGCAAGTCGGGGTTT